>CAYULK010000201.1:0-6113 GCA_964445625.1 uncultured Calditrichota bacterium | reverse complement strand
AGTTCCATCGCCCTGTCGATCGCTTCTTTAGCTTGGGCAAAGATCTCCTCACCGGTTCTGTAGCCAAAGCTCAGCAAATGAGTAAGGGCCCAGGCGACGCCGACATGGCCCTGGGCATAATTTGGATCGATCTGAACCGCTTTAAACATCATTTCCAGCGCTTTCTCTAAATTCTTTTCATCATGGGAACTGCTGATCAGGAAATTTCCGCGGGCCACAAGATCAAATGCCTCCGGATTCACCGTACGTTTTTCAGACAGGTTTTGTTGTTCGTCCGGCGTCAGCGTGGCGCTTATTTCCCCGGCTATCGATTGCGCCAGGGTAAGCAGTAAGATCAAGCACGTCTGCAATTTTACGTTCATATGAATCATTCCACAGATTTTTTTCATCGGAAACACGGATCAGGCTTGCATTTAAGCGCATTCGCTCTCCTGACCGAAATACAGTCGCTGTGATAATACCCTGGACATTCAGGGTTCTGGCAACCTCCTGCAGCGATTGATATTTGTCTTTAAATTGCATGGCTGAGGTTCGGGAGGCCACACGCAGGGAACGGATCTTACTCAACTCAGTGATCAATTGATCGGTCATACCTGCGGCGAAATATTCCTGATCGGAATCCTTGGTTATGTTCTCGAAGGGCAGTACAGCCAGTGACGTTATCTTTGCACTTGATGGTTTTGGCAGGAAGTACCATATAGTGATGGCGACCATGAAAAGTAAGCCCACTCCGATAAGCACCGGCCTTAATTTATTTAAGAACGGTCGCTGAACCGGATGGATTGTAGCTGTGGAAATTTCACTACCGGATTCCAGACTTTTTTTAAGTGCTTTCAAATCTGCCACTACATCGGTCATCGTTTGATACCGGTCAGCTGGATTCTTTTGCAGCAGTTTCTGCACCACCTGATTCAGTTCCATGGGGATATCAGGTTGCAAATTTGTCACAGGCTCATGTTCCTCATTCAGAACCTGATATATCAGGGCCTGCTCGTAATCTGCTTTAAACGGCTTGGTTCCGGACAGGATTTCGTACAAAACAATCCCGTAAGACCAGACGTCAGACCGGTGATCGACGGTTTCACCATGGGCCTGCTCCGGTGACATATACGCGATTGTTCCAATAGTTGTACCCTCTTTGGTAACCTGGGTATTACCCGTAATGCTAGCCAGGCCGAAATCCATAACTTTTGCGGTTCCATCAGAGGCGATCATGATATTATCGGATTTAATATCCCGGTGCGTAATACTCTTTGCATGAGCTTTGGACAATCCTTCTGCAATAGCAATAGCGATTTCTAATGCTTTATCGAGCGGCAACGGTTTTGCGTTAATTTTCCGGGTTAGCGTCTGACCGTCAACATATTCCATAGCAATAAAAGATATTGGCTGCCCTGAATCCGGATCATCGGCCTCGCCATATTCAAATATGGTGGCGACGTTCGGGTGGATCAGGCTGGCAGCGGCTTTCGCCTCCCGGGCAAAACGGGTCTTATTTTCATCCGTCAGCAGTGCATGCGGCGAAAGAAATTTAAGCGCTACGATCCGGTCAAGCGATGTATCCTCCGCTTTATATACCACACCCATTCCACCTTCGCCAAGTTTATCCTGAATAATATAATGAGAAAAGGTTTTGCCGATCACACTTACCTCCGGAGGGTTAATGAGAAGAAAAAATACTTACGAAATATTTGAAACGCAAGGTAAATTATACTCATAAGTAAAAAATAAGATTATCATATTTATAACTCGTTGCCGGCCGGTGTGGCCTCAGTCGCCTTATAATACGGTAAATAATCTGAAATTTTTGTGAAATAAATAATTTGTTGCTATCCCGCATAAGTATTACTACATTAAATTGTGCGTTCTGTCTTGAACCAGATTTTACTTTTTCTGACCCACGACAGATTTAATATTATATGGCCAAACAAAAAACGGAGGAATCAGAAATGAAGAGAATTCTTACCATTTCAATTATGATTATTATGTGCACTATAATTTTTCATCCTTTAAACAATGACTTGCTCGCTAATGTCTTGGCCAGCCGGTTGACGATCCTGAATCCGGATAGCTCGGAGTTTGATGGAGATTTTACCGATGGCAGCGATGCTCTGTTTACATTCTATCTAAATGATACGGCTAATACAGTTATGATTGATATCATCGATACCCAATCCGGTTTATCTGTTCATCAGATAGCTGGGGGAGCAATGAGCCGGGGCGCGAATCAGGTGACATGGGATGGTACCGGCAGCGAAGCCGGCATGGATTATGTTTTTGAAATCACTGCTGATCAGCCAAATGCTTCCGCAACCGACTGGTCAGTATTCTATGATTCCGGTGACATTAACATCTTCACCCGGGGGGTGGCCGTATATACCGATCAGAGTGATTCTAATTTCGGATTAATACATACCGCAAACGACGGCGGACCTCTCGGAACCGGTATCAATATTTATAATCCCGATGGTTCTTTTCATGAACCGTTTTTAGTAGCAGCAGATATTGGCAATGGTGGCACAGTTGAATACGGTACTGATGCACCTCTTTTTGCCATCCTTGACTCACAGGGCCGGCTGTATGTAACCCTGAAGGATCTGGGAAAGGTTATGCGGATAAACCGTGATTACTCAGCCCAGGTGGTGATTGAAGGTCTCAGTTTTCCCAAAGGAATTTATGTTGAAGGTGCGGGGGAGGATTTTACTATCTATGTGGCGGCAAATAACCAGATCCTGAGGGCAAAAATCGGAACAGCCGAGACATTCCCGGTAGGATCCATGGAGCTTATCGCAGAATTTACCGGCTTTTTTCCCCACCAGGTCATCCGGGATGATGATGGTGCTCTCTATGCCACGCTGAGGGCAAGCAATGATCTGGGATCGGAGGGGAAAGGTATTCGTAAATATGATATTTCAGGCACTTTGCCGGTGAAAGACGACGATGCCACCTGGTTTTTATTTGAAACAACAACATTTATCGCCAACGATCTGCTACTGGATCATGGCGACGATTTAAACACTTCTACTGATGATATTCTTTACTTTTGTACCCGAGCAGGTGACGGCAATGATCAGGATGGTATCTGGCGTATTAATGATATCAATTCTTTTTTTCCTTCACTGATTAAAATTATAACCGAAGATTCATTATACGGCGGTGACGATAATATAAACGCCAGAGCGACTATGGATTTTGATGCGGCGGGAAACATTGTTCTGATGGAAAATTCCAATGAGCATATATTCTTTATTTCACCTCCCGGGGCAGGTGAGACCAACAGTTTCACAACCACAAGCCCGGATACATTTACCATCAACCCGGCTGCATCAATTGAATATTTGGGGAATCAAACTCCCAATGAATATCGCCTTGAATACAACTACCCGAATCCGTTCAATCCATCAACCATAATCTCCTTCAGTATGCCAAAGAATGAGTTTGTGACACTCGAAGTATTTAATGCACTCGGACAAAACGTAGAAATACTGATCAGTAAAAATCTAAGTCCGGGTTCTTATCAGGTGGAGTTTGATGGCAGCGGCTTGACGTCGGGTACATATTTTTACCGGTTAAAAGCAGGTAACTTCATCAAAGTGAAGAAAATGGTTTTGGCAAAGTAAATAATTAGTGACAGATCAACACCGGGCGATACCTTTGGCTATTCTGGTGCTTTTACCGTACGTCCTGATTCTCAGTATGGATAAGATAAAGTAAAATGGGCTTAATGTTCAATTCCTGGCAATTAGATAGGTTGATTCATCGTTTTCGTACATCACTTGCAATTCCTCTCCTCTTAATGATTGTTGCCTGTGATGGAGCTTATGATTTAAATCTGTCATCGGATCCGGCAAACAATTCAAGACAAGATTGCAATTCATGTAATATTCTATTTATCGGAAGCAGTTATCTTTCGTATATAGGTAACGATGTAGTGGAAACATTCAATCAATTTGCACTGGAGGCCGGAAAAAAGGTCCATGTAGAAATGCGGGCTTTCGGTGGCTGGCATCTTGCCGATCATAGTCAAAATGAAGGCACCATTGAAAAAATCAATGAGAGAGAATGGGACTATATTATTTTACAGGGTAATGCCGCATATCTTTCAAAAGAAAAATGGCATCAATATATTGTGCCATATATTATAGAGCTAAGACAAATCATTAAAAATCGCTTTAAAAGAACCTGTGTAATTTATATGATGCCCTGGGCGTATAAAGATGGTCTGGCCTGGCTGCAGGACGAGACAGATACATACGAACAAATGCAGGAAAATCTCTACCATGAAACAATCAAACTTGTAAGTGATATTGATATAGCCACTGCCCCGGTCGGTTGGGCCTGGTACACTACGTTTTTAGATAATTATGAGGCGGATTTATATTTAAACGATTTTAATCATCAATCAAAATCCGGGGCCTATCTGGCTGCATCTGTCATTTATTCGACCGTTTTCCTGGAAAAAGCACCCATGATTACCTACGATTGGGACGCCGATAATGATCCGCCTTATTTACACGATCTTTCATATTCTATTGTGCATGATAATCTTGAGATGTGGAATATTTATTAGCCCTTAATATTTTTTACACGCATAATTAAACCTGTCCAAAGGAAAACTTAACATGATCCTGCGGGAGAGCATCCGTCGGAAACAGTGGCGTCTTCTTCGCGTTTCTATCGAGATAAAAATATTCTCAGTTAGTAAAAATTCTGCTAATATAACAAAGTTTTTGGCTACAACAGCATAAATGATTTAGTCAAAAATGGGCCGGCAGCCAACATCAATATTTCCATAAAACAATAGGTAACCACACTTTCCTTTCTTATATTTAACATTATATATACTCGTTTCTCCTGATTGTACAAAAAACAGCGGTGGAGCAGTTTCCCATGGCCGGTACACTCAAAGCACTCTTTATTATTCTTTTCTTTCCTTTTATCATATTTTCCCAATCCCCGGATATCAAATTTGAACGTATCCCGGTTGAACAAGGGCTTTCGCACGCCAAGGTATTTTGTATCTTGCAGGACAGTAACGGGTTTATGTGGTTTGGAACAGAGGACGGACTAAACAAATATGACGGATACAAATTTACCGTATACAGACATGATCCGGCTGATTCCTCCACTCTGAGCAGTAATACTATCAGGGATATTTACGAAGATCAATCAGGTACGCTGTGGATCGCTACCCAAAGCGGTGGTATCAACAGATTTAACCCTGAAACCGAAAGATTTACCCGTTATACACATAACCGTAAAAATCCCACAAGTATAAGGAGTAATGGCACAGATAGAATTACCAGTTATATGTACGGAGACCGGGAGATATTCTGGATCGGAACAGCCGTGGGCCTGAGCAAATTTGATCCTGAATCAAAGCAGTTTACACACTTTCCGTTTACCGATAAGGGGTATCCCTATTCATATATCGACGCAATGGTGATGGATTCTGCCGGAAATGTCTGGATCGGTTCCACTGGAGAGGGGTTGTACAGGTTTGATCCCAGAACTGAGCTGTACACGAATTTTCGTCACAATCCGGATATACCACATAGTTTAAGTGATAACAAAATTGCATCTTTATTTTGGGATAAATCAGGAATACTATGGGTCGGTACAGAAGATGGCGGTTTAAACAAATTTGATCCGGAAAATAATAAATTTATACATTATCAAAATGATCCCGGTAATCGGCAGACAATCAGCAGCGATTGGGTCCTTTCGATCCTTGAAGAGCGGTCTGGTATTCTCTGGTTAGGTACAGCATATGGCGGACTGAATGTATGCCATGCTAGCTACATGTAGTTTGTTATACTTAGATCTAAATTAGCTGCACTCAAGATCATTTAGATTATAGGGATTGATTCACTCTGTGTTTGTTTTTGATATTTGTTTATGATACAAGAGTCATACAAGTTCCACTTAATTATGAATACATAGTAAATTTCTAAACATATTCATACAAATCCTGGTCTGACTTCAAGTGTCACCATGAGGCAGGGGGTCATGAAGTTTATACCAGTACATTGAGGTCGTTTTAATATCTTTTAATTTTACCACCAAATTATCATGTTGAAAACATAGCATATTTTAAATTTGTCATATCGGGT
>CAYULK010000200.1:0-6167 GCA_964445625.1 uncultured Calditrichota bacterium | reverse complement strand
GAAGAATTTATTGCGTCTCTGCCAACTGCGTTTAAAACGAAATTTTGTATAATTAATTAGTCATGAAAAATGCCTGAGTACAACTTGGCAGCAAAGATAATAAATGAGGGGAGATTTTGTTATGGTTCTTGATGGAGATAAAGTTGCTCAGCGCATACAGCGTTTAATGAATGCATTAAATATGACTCAGAAGCAATTAGCGGAACAGCTCGGGATCACCCAGCCGGCCATCAGTAAATACCTGCAGGGTAGAATTCCACCGGCCGATGTATTGATAAATATCGCACAATTGTCGCGGGTGAGCATTGAGTGGATATTGACCGGATCTGCGGTTAGCCGGCAAAGTCAGGTTGCTGAACCGGCCCCGGCATATCAGACCAGCTCTGCTGTGGCGGATAAACTGGAGCGATTACCTGCGCATATCCGGAATGATTTTGAAAATCTGCTGGAATCATTGGTGAAATACTTTTAATCAGGGAAGTTCGAATACCTGAAGCAGGGCATCGCGCGCAAAATCCAGTTCTTCATTTATAATTACGGCGGATATACTGGAAATACTACTGGATAAACCCAGAATATTAATACCGGCTTTGCCCAGGGTCTGACAAAATCTGGCAGCTAATCTTGGCTTCTCGCGAAAATGGGGGCCATAGATACCAATTACACTAACATGTTCTTCTTTTTTTATGCTTAATTGTTCTGATATACTTTCATTTTGAAGTAAAATCTGATCGATTTTGTCAGCCATCTGCAGCTCAACGCATATTGCCATTATCGCATACCCTTTTACCGTGCTCGATTCAGTAATATATTCCATATTGACTTTATTTTCAGCAAATGCCTGAAGAATTTCTCCTGCCGCGCCTGGTTCATCCTGAACTGTTGTTAACCGGTACATGGTCAAATCACGATTCTCTACCAATCCACCAATTTTTATCTTCATTGTTTCTCCCCTTGATTATTCAAAGGCAGATGAATCGAAAAAGTAGTGCCTTTCTCTATTTCAGATTTTACAGCAATTTCACCATGATAATTTTTAATAATTTGCTTAACCAGGCTCAGTCCCAGCCCGGTGCCAAGTGTAATCAATTTCTTTGCATTCTCAGAACGATAAAATTCATCAAATATTTTTGAGATATCCTTTTCAGGAATGCCAATACCATTGTCAACAAAATTTATCCAAAGATTATGATTGTCATACCGCGCGTTTATCTCGATTTTACACTTTTCATTGGTATAACGAATCGCGTTGTTAATTAAATTACCGAACACTTTGCGAAAATCCTCTTCATCTCCTCTCAGATTTACCGGGCCCGCCGGTAAATTCACAATGACTTTCTGGTATTTGCTTTCGGCATGGACACGTTCCTGTTCGATCACATCTTTCAGCACACCCAGAATATCAATATTTTCCAACTCGGCAGCAACAAGTTCAATACGATTTTGTGACAGATCAATCAGTTCTTTGATTATATTCAACATTTGTTGTGCCCGTAATGAAGCTCGTTGCAATACATTCAATCCACGAGCATCAATCTGATCAGCAAAACTCTGAATCACACCGTCAATTGAACTTTTTATTGCTATAATCGGTGATTTTAACTCATGGGATGAAAATAAAAAAAACTGCGTTTTATGCTTATCCATTTCGGTCAGCATGCGATTCTGGGAATCAATCTGGCGCTTAATATCACGATAAATGCGCATAAATGTAGTACAAATATAAGTTGTAACATAAACCGTAATCGTGAATACAACCAGGGTCAGATATATCAACAGCTTATTTTCATGCACACCGATGTCAGATATACAATAATGAGGTATTATCCCGTTATACTCAAGATAAACCAGGATACTGAGCAAAATTACAACAAATGTGGCCACAATTACAGGAATCATTCCCGGAAATATGATACTGCTTATCACGACATGAAAGACATAAAAAAGGAAAACAGGATTTTCCAGCCCCCCGGAATAATGGAGAATCAGGGTCAGGAATAAAAGATCAATAAAAATATGTGTCTGTAAAAATATCAGTTCCCGGGTAAAGGTAAACTCTTTAATCCACTTCATGACGGCATAGTATATCAGATTTATCAGGGCGAGCACCAATAGCGCTGTCCAGATTTTCTCATAGGGAATATCCAGATGCAGAAGATAGCGGGAGATCAGGGTGGCCAGAAAATATCCGCTAACCGCCAACCAGCGCATCCGGATTGACCACGAGATGCGCGAAAAAAGAATTCCCTTGGTCAGAAAGGGAAACCATTCAAAAGAAAATATTTTTAGATTTAACAGTTTCATCCGTTCGTATACATTTCCATGATGGCTGTAATATAAAAATCTAGTCCGCTTTATTTACCTGACGACCGAATCACAGCCCGAGATGTTTCCTGACCAATTCGAGCAGCAATTCAGGATTAACAGGTTTTTCCAGGAACTCATTAACCGGCAAAAAGTCTTCATCTCTCTCCCGGTCAAAATCAAATCCGGTTTCCTGGCCGACTGCGGTCAGCATAATAATTGGCAAATCCTGCGTTTTTTTATTTGCACGAATCTGGTAGGCCACATGAAAGCCTTCATCCTGGGTACCCATCATCACATCAAGGATCACCAGATCCGGACTTTCTGAACGTACTTTTTCTATACCATGTTCGCCATCCTGTGCATCTATTACCTCAAATCCGGCCCCCTCCAGAGTCAGGCGCATGGCTTCCACTAAATCAATATCATCATCGATTATAATTATTTTATTTTTCATATTTCTCAATTTTCTCCATAACCATTTCTATTACCACCGGGATACTTTTCCTGACTTCCGGCGAAATATCCCTGTTAAATTCGATCGTCTTCGGTTCAATCCCGATGATATGACAATCTGCCACATTGCCTAACTTTTGTGCCATCTGATAAGTTTCTGCCAGACTAAAGCCATGCAAAGATACCATTTCATTTGCCCGGGCCAGATTTGTCTGATCTACACAAAATTTAGCAACCTCACCCGGCGATTTTCCCATCCGGGCACAATCAATAAGAAGCATCGGTTCGGTCTGAATAAAGTGCTCAAGCAACGTAAATGCATCTGATCCGATATCCAGCAGGACCACTTTTTGCACCAGATTATTTTTTTTCAGTTCATCCAGTACAGCAATGCCAATGCCATCATCACCGCGCAGTGAATTTCCCAGAGCCACCACTTTTAACATACAATTCTCAGTCGACAAATTCAACATCCAGCATATGAACCGAGCAGGAAATGCAGGGATCATAGGCCCGGACCAGCATTTCCAGTTTTTTTGTTATATCTTCTTTCGACTCGCCAATGATCTCGGGAACCAGTTTTTTCATATCCTCATCGATATTAGCCAGGTTCTGTCCGGTGGGAATAACACAATTAGCCGTTTCAATGCTGCCCTGACGATTATAGGTATAATCATGGAACAGGATACCACGCGGAACTTCGGTGAGAGCAATGCCACGACCATAACGGGTTGGCTCCTGATTCGGGGTCTCCGGCTTGATCCCTTTTTGCAGTAATTTATCAATCAGATCTATCATATCAACGACACAATGGATCACCTCAACTACCTGGGCAATCGTGTTCATATAGGGATTAAAGTTTGGCGCCTTAAGTCCTAATTTTTCGGCCACCTGTTTTGCTTCCGGACGAAGTAGTTGATGGCTGTTATTAAATCGGGCCAGTGCGCCTACCATGTAAGCTGTCCGGCTAAATTTTGCATGTTTACTCGATGAGTGCGTTACAATAAATTCATTAGTAATTTCTTCATACTTTTCCACCGGAAAAGATCCCGCATCTGATGAGCAGATGACACCATCATATAGTCCATATTCCTTTTCATTATACACACTGATGTATTCGGTCTCGCGGGTAAAATCCGGTATCTGGTCAAGCAGAGTTGTCAGGATTTCGACAACAAAGTTACCATCCGGAATAGCCTCATTAATCAAACGATCACGCAGGATGCGCAGTTCTTCCCCGGATGGTAATTTTGTAAATCCACCCGGCACACAACTGATCGGATGCACCGCCCTGCCGCTGATGACATCGCCGATATCATTGGCCATACGTTTGAGACGCAGTGCAGCCAGTACCACATCTTTATGGGTTTCAATCAGCGGAAAAACAGATCCCACATTCAGAAAATCCGGTGTTGCCAGGAAGAGTGCATGTAAAACATTACTTTGAAAAGTGGCGCCATGAACCAGAATTTTTCGCAAGGTTTCGGTTTGCTCAGAAACTTCCAGTCCCAATGCGGCCTCTGTGGCCTTGAGAGATGCTATCTGGTGACCAAGCGAGCAAATTCCACATATGCGAGAGGTAATAATGGCTACCTCATGAAAATTTCGGCCCTTGAGCATGGCTTCAAAATAACGGGGTGGCTCAACAATTTCCAGTTGTGCTTTTTCAAGTATTCCATCTTTCATATTCACAACAATGTTTCCATGACCCTCAACACGTGTGAGATGATGTACATCTATATTCAGGTCTTTTATCATTTTTTGCTTCCTTTATGCCAGTTCATATGCGCAGAACATATTCATGCGTTTCATGGCTTCATGGGTTGAAAGCCCGTGCTTCTTCAACATTTCCACGGCGCCTTTTTCATTTACATTGTCAACGACACCGCGACAACCGGTACAATACTGACCATTGCTCGGACAAATTGCGCCGCATCCGGCCCTGATAATTGGTCCCAGACAGAACATGCCACGATCCAGAACACATTCATTTTCTTTTAGTTTACACTCAACACACACGGCATAATCAAATTTTTCCGGTCTGCGTCCCGTGACCAATGACTTGAATAAATGCAGATATTCCGGTGCACTCATCGGACAGCCACGCACTTCATAATCCACTTTGACCATGGCACTCACCGGTTGCGCAGGTATAGACGGGAAGAGATATTTATCATCACCATACACGGTTTCTTTGACCCATTCCGCCGGATGCAGATTCTTTATCGCATTTATTCCGCCATTTACCGCACATGATCCCAGGGCAACCAGGATTTTTGATCTGCGGCGGATATCATGTATACGTTCGACACATTTTGGCGTGCTGATACTTCCTTCGATAAATGCGATATCATATTCATCTGCTTTATCATCCATGGCTTCACGAAATTCCACGATATCAACAAATTCAAGCAGATCGAGTAATTCATTCTCAAAATTCAATTTATTTAACTGGCATCCTTCGCAGGAAGTAAAATCGAAAAATGCGATTTTTGGTTTGCTCATATTGCCTCCGGCAGTTGTTTGGTCATCGGGTAATGGAAGACCGGGCCATCCTGGCATACATACGTACTGTTTATTTGACAATGTCCGCATTTCCCAACACCACATTTCATCCTGCGCTCCAGTGACAGGTAAATATTTTCATCCGCAATACGTTTTGATTTAAGTGACATAATCACAAATTTATACATTACAGGCGGTCCGACTATCGTTGCGATCGTATTTTCCACATCCATATTCAGAGGAGGAACCAGGGTTGTAATTACTCCGACATTACCTTTCCATGTATCATCCGGCCGGTCGACGGTCATATAAAACTCAACATCCGCCATTTTTTGCCATAAATCGACTTCCTGTTTAAACAGGATCTCTGCCGGGCTTTTTGTACCATACAGGATGATAATACGACCGAAATCATTTCTTTGGGCAATCGTGTAATCGATCAGTGACTTCAACGGCGCCAGACCAATACCACCGCAAACGAAGAGCATATCTTTGCCCTTGAATTCTTCGACATCAAATCCGTTTCCGAACGGACCGCGGATACCGATCTGACTTCCCGCACTTAACTGATGCATTTTATCGGTCAGCCTTCCCGTCTTTCTGACCGTCAGATCGAATCCCGGGTGCTTTGTTGGTGAAGAACAAATGGATATCGGTGCCTCGCCAAAACCGAACATGGATACCTCTACAAATTGTCCGGGCTGATGTCCCAGAATTTGATTATCCGGTAGTATGATTTCGAAACGTTTCTCCATTTCGGTCAATTGCTCCACACGGGAGATTGTGCTTATTACCGGATTATATAGATGCATTTTTTCATCACTTACTTTTTTCATTTATCTGTCCTTCAAATTATGGCTAAAAACTGATATTTAACGCAAGACGCAGAGAAACAGCAAAGT
>CAYULK010000199.1:0-6169 GCA_964445625.1 uncultured Calditrichota bacterium | reverse complement strand
TTAATTTATATATTTTTAGTGGCCTTTCGTGTATTTGGTGGGCTGAACTATTACGGAATTTGTTTATTTGGCTGATTCAAGAAAGAAATTGTATAAATTAAATGTTTCAGATGAAAAAAACATTAAGTTGGAATCGTTTTTTCCATTAAATGGATATATCAGAAAAGTATTTATTCAAGATTCTTACGCTTTTATTGCTGGTGCTATGAAGGGATTATCTGTATTAAATATGAAGAGTAAGGCAACGATGGTCATTTCAAATCAATCAAGGTGATAGACAGCGTCAGAGTCACAATAGATGATATTTTTAACAGAAAATTCATTCCTGATTATTAATTAAAGCAAAAATTTCAGAATTATTCTTGCGTATTTCATTCCTGATAAACAGACCTGATGGTGTTAAATCGATGTTTTCCCATCCACCATTTGCATCAGCTCCTGGTTTTAAAGAAGCTGATGTCTCATCTTTGTCTGCAATTGACCAGTTGCACCAGCTTAATTGATATTGGTCGACAAACTCAAGCCAGAAATTTGTTTCCACATAGTCAATTTCACCGGTACCGCTGGCTTCACTCAGGCCCCATTCAGTAACAAAGAGTGGCAGACCGTTATTTATCGCAAAAATTGCTTTATTGCGCAAAGACTGCCGGTGTGTCCCGGTATAAAAGTGCAGGGTGTAAGCAATATTATCAAATGCCAGGGGATCTTTTGCTGCTGCATCGACATCCTGAGACCAATTGGGAGTACCGACAACGATAATATTGTCCGGATCGATATTACGAATTTCGGTAATAACTTCCTGTGCATATGGTTTTATAATATCTGCCCAGGAAACCTGTAATGGTTCATTGTATATCTCATAAATGAGGTTCGGCTTATCACCGTATTTGTTGGCAATTGTTCTGAAAAAAGTTTTAGATTCCTCTAAATGATTCTTTGCCTCATGGTCGTGCCAGTCTACAATGAAATAAATTCCCAGATTGATGCACGCATCAATTACCTGAAATATTTTTTGCATTTCGGTGGCGGGATTTTCCAGATACCCGCCATGATCCACTGCCAGTGCGGCTCTGATAACGGTACATTTCCAATCATCGCGTAACCACCGGATACATTCTTCATTATAATATTTTGGTATCCACTGGCTCCAGAAGAGACTCATGCCCCTTAATACAACCGTTTCGCTGTTTTTATCAACTATATGTGTACCTTCAACCCGGAGTTTACCAAAATGACCGACAATACTTGGTTTTGTTTCCGGTTGAACAATTTCCTCTGAGTTTTTGCAAGATAATATATTTGTACTAAAAATAATAGTCGATAAAAATGCATAAATCAAAATTTTGCCGGTGATATTTTTGAATTTTAGCATATCTACCTTAGCAAAGATTCATTATTTATTTTTGCGTACCAAATCTTTAATTCTTTGAATATGACCCCGTCCCAGCGCCTTTACCTCGCAACCAAGTTCGAAATATCGCTGGATTTTTTTATCGGGAAGAATTCCAAATGCGTCCACTACAGCCACCGGATTACCAGCCCAGCGTACGATATCATCCGGTTCCAGGGTCAGGTATTGTTCATGGGGTACCGCTAAAATCAACACTTCGATTCCTTTACAGACAGCAGGCAAATCATTCGTGACCTTTGATTTCATCAATCCATCCTGGTTTCTGAAAAATCGACTCCACGATTGTCCGGGTGCCGGATAAACATCCTGGTTTTCCAATTCATACCAGTGTTCCACATAAGGATCATGAATACGCATTTCCGCGCCCATTTCGGTGAGTTTGCGTACGACCAGTTCACTGCCGCTGTACCGGGTATCACCGACATCCTGCCTGTAACTGGCACCACAGATGAGCACATCAGCTCCTGCGATGTAGCGGCCCATATTCCGCAGCGCATCACGGGTAAGTTCAGCCACATGTAAGGCCCGGGTGTCATTAATATTAATCGCGGTAGGGGTGATTTTAAAAATAGTATCACCATCCTCAAAGCCCAGTATATGCCGGTAAGCCCAGTAGCCCAGGCCACCGTCTTTTGGCAGGCAATAACCGCCAATACCGGGTCCTGGGAAAATCATATTACTATGTGTCGGGCGCATTTTGATTGCATTGATCACTTTTATCAGATCCACACCATTGCGTTCGGAAAAAACACTCCATTCATTCAGGAATGCCAGGATTGTTGCCCGGTATGAATTTTCAACGATTTTTGTTGTTTCGGATTCGATGGGTCTGTCCATCACGGTAAGCGGAAAATCTTCCGTATTAAGTACTTCGTGTAACAATTTTTCAACCCGGTCACGAGCTTCCTGATTACATCCCGCGCAAACCCGCCAGAAATCCCGGATACTGGCAACATAGTTCCGGCCGGGCATAACACGCTCAAAACTATGAGCCAGAAGCGGTTCAGACTTAATGTTACGATTTGCAAAAGATTTTTTAAGAATTGGCCAGGCAACGAACTCGGTGGTTCCCGGTGCTACCGTGGTCTCAATCAGGACGAGACATGATGCGGGTATATGCTGACCGATGGTTCGCAGGGTTGCTTCAAGCGCAGCCATGTCGGTTTCACCGGTTTTCATATTACCGAGATCTTTTTTAATATAATCACACTGAACATCGACGATCACGCAATCACCCAATTTCAGACATTCATTATTATATGTTGCGGTTAGTGTTTTCTTCTCGTTGACACAGCGGGCGATCATCTCATCCACTTCAGGGTCTTCTGCTTTAACAGGTGACACACCCTTGTTGAGTACCGGGATTTTCCAGTAGCTTCTTACGCTGGGTCGTTGACAACCAATAACAAATTTTGACGGTTTCCCTGTCATGTCGGTAGTGTCTGCTACAATAGCTGCCATTACCGCCCCGACAAAACCCACACCCATTACAATGACCACCTCTTTACCTTCTGCCCGGGCCTGATTTGCTAATTTTTCCAGACGTTCATATTCCTGTGCATATTCCTCCGGCGCCGGTAAGGGGAATTTTTCACCGGCCGGATTTACTGAAAACTGAGAAGACATGAGCTATACCCTCCATTAATTGGTCACTGTTGTAGTGATAAAATTATAAATTTTTATTACAGGTGAGCAGAACTAGTTAAAGTATAGTAAGATATTTGTTTTGTTGCAAAAAATTTATTACCTGAATGTTCTGTTGTAATTATAGCACACCTGCGCGGTAGGATTGTCATGCGGATATAATTGATTTGTCAAAAAAATGTCAGATAATAATCGCTCTTATCATCTAATATTTTTGATAAATAACTCAATGTTTCTCAATTTTGTACGAAATATATACTAAAGCAGAAATAATGTTTAGCTGAAGGTCCGGAATGAAAATTCAGATACTCGCAGGTGATGGAAAGTTACTCGATACGATTGAGGATGCACACGAATATCTAAAATCGCAACACGGTATGGGAGATTTACTGGATAAACTTCTTGATGCTTACAGAACTAAGTATTCCACCTATATGTGGGAGCAGTACCAGAAGAACCGGCGCAGCGGTGATGATCGCCGTCATGATGACGAATATACCCGCCAGGATGACCCAACATAAGTCTGGTATTTTTTTATACAACCTTTTGCTGTTTTAGCAAAAATTTTACTAGCTAAGAAAATGTTTATCTCGCAGAGCAGCGGAGTCGCAAAGAAAAAAATATTATATTTTTTTTTCTTCGTGATACTTAAATAATTTGATTGCAGCATTGCTGCGCTATGAAATAACCAGACTAAAATATTAATTAGTAAAATGATTTTGGACAAAAAGAAAAGACTAAAGCCGGACGGGCATGATGACAATTCTGTGTACAGGCGTCTGGCATGTCACCTTGATGATCTTCCTGCGGGATTTCCTGCAACGGATGATGGCGTGGACCTGAGGTTGCTGCGTCGACTTTTCAACCCGGATGAAGCACGTCTTGCAATTCATCTGACATTGATACCGGAGCCAGCCAGAGTTATAGCGTTCCGGGCAAGAGAGAATGTGCAACAGATTTCTGAACAACTAGAAAATATGGCCGGTAAAGGGTTGATCTATAATATTATAAAGCCGGAGCGTGAAACTCTGTACATGGCAAATCAGATTGTAATCGGAATCTGGGAATATCATGTTAATAATCTGGATACCGGCCTGATTAAAGATATGAATGAGTATATTCCGGCGCTTTTTGAAGAGGCCTGGAAAATCCCCCAGTTGAGAACTATTCCTGTGAATCGCAGCATCTCTGTAAAAACCGATGTCATGACCTATGAAGATGCAGAAAAGCTAATGAGCGGGCATGATAAAATAGTAGTAGCCCCCTGTATATGCCGCAAAGAGAAAAAGATGACCGGAGAGGGCTGTGATAAACCCGAGGAATCCTGTTTGATTTTCGGTTCGGCAGCGGATTATTATACACGAAATGGAATGGGGCGCGAGATTACGTTTGAAGAAGGACTCGGGATATTAAAGCGAGCAGATGAGACAGGCCTGGTTCTGCAACCCGGCAATTCGCAAAATGCCGGCAACATCTGCTGCTGCTGTGGCTGCTGTTGTGGTGTCTTACGCGTAATGAAGAATCATCCCAATCCGGTTGAACTTGTTTCCAGTGCATTTTATGCGCTATCAGATCCGGAGCTGTGCGATGAATGTGAAATCTGCGGTGAACGATGTCAGATGGAGGCCATTCAATATGAAAATGGATATGCCGGGATTGATCTGAAGCGCTGTATCGGCTGCGGTTTATGTGTAACGACATGTCCGACCGGGGCACTTTCCATGGTGCGAAAGTCACAGGAAGAGCAGATTCCTGTACCCGAATCCAGCAAAGATTTATATATTCAGCTTGGTCGAATGCGTGGTAAACTTAGCTGGTTTAAACTGGCCGGACTGATTACAAAATCAAAAATTGATCGCTGGCGGACTGCCTGAGTCTGTCCCACCTATAGTGGGACATCCTAAAAAACATTGTGAACTTAGTGGTAGGTAGTGTAAATTATCAGACAATATCGGACTGGGTATCACCCAATATGTTGCTGTTCGCTGCCAGCATGCCAGGACTCAGAATATATCTCAGGTACTTGGTGAGTTTGATACAGGAAATTCATTAGTCTATATCAACCGCTGGAATTACCGGCATGCTCGCTTTCTTTGGAAACTGGGATATATATATAACAGCAATAAATTTTCATACGGTGTCACATTGACGACACCAAGTATATCTATACTGGGCAAGGCGAGTTCTTTCAATAACTTTTCATATGTCGGAAATGAGATTGAACCAACTTTGATCAGCTCATATCAGGAAGATGTATCGGCGGTATATAAATCACCAATTTCTGTTGCACTCGGAGCTCGTTATCAGATTAATAATACACAAATTTATTTCAGTACTGAATACTATAGCAATGTTTCCACATACAATGTTATTGATATTTCGAAATTGTATGATTTTGGTAGTGGGCAATTAAATTCAGGCGGTATTGAACATAAACTCAGAGACGTGATTAATTTTGGCCTGGGTGTAGGCCGGGTGTTATCGGAAGCTATTTCATTATATGCAAGTTTTATCACAAATAACTCTGGATTACAACGGGGTGAGAGAACAGACATCGCATTCAATTCTTTTAACATCTATCATTTTTCTCTCGGGAGCTCATTCAGCATTTATAAATTTAAACTGACGCTTGGTCTCAGCCTCGGTTTTGGTGCAGCCGATGAAGAAAATATTGTCGGATTTGAGACAAATTATCAGGAAGATAAGGTACAGCCAATAGTTGAAAAACAAAAAATTACTTATAGAAGCATTAAATTACTACTCGGGTTTTCGACGGCATTATAAAATATCTGGTACAATATTTATTGACCTGAATTATTTACTTATGATAAAAAACTCCCTTATTCTCACATTATTATTAATCCAGTTGTCATTTGCACAGGGTGAAATCCGGTTTAAAAAACTATCAATTGAACATGGATTATCTCAATCGACAGTGGAGACTATTATTCAGGATCAATCCGGATTTAATGATTTTTTAGCCGATGTATGCAAACGATGGGAAAGAGAAGTCTTGTTGTTCGATAGTCTAGGAGCTTCGACCATTATCTTAAGAACCGGGGTTGTTCTGGACAATCAACAAGGAGCACTGCGTAAAATGTTATTGCCAGCTAA
>CAYULK010000198.1:0-6184 GCA_964445625.1 uncultured Calditrichota bacterium | reverse complement strand
TCTGCATTCCATTTGATGATTCCAGCCAGCTGATTGATATTATATGCTCCAACTTTCATCTTCTCAGTCGTCTCAAATCCACCTTGAATCTCAGACAATCTTTTGTCCTGGGCAAATGCGATAATAACTAAAAAATGTATTAGCCACACGAACTTACTCATTGCTAAAATCTCCAAGATTTTGGTTTAATTGTGGGACATATCTTGTGCCAGCACTAAATATGGAGAAAATCATATGTAAATATATATAATAGATTTTACATGTCAAGAATTATTATGTTTCATTTTTTAATATTGGAATGATTTAAATATTCAGCGACATTTTAAATCTCAATCATACAGCATCCGATTAAATACTTTTCAAATCTGATAATGGTAAATACGCGATAACTCTTTTATAGAAGTCGATAAAATACAGATTTCCGTCGTAAATACGGATACCTTCAGGTTCTGAAGTTGGCATATGTACATTATGAAGGAAACTTCCAGTGTTCAAATCGTAATAACTAAGTTTGGTTCCATAATTATGACTTAATAAATAATTATCACTAATGGAAAGAAAAAATGTCTGTCCGGCACATGGAACTGATGATAAGAAGTATCGGTAATATGTCTGGAAAACCTGAAAAAACTGATTTTTCATCTTACGGCATTTCATCCCCGTAAAACAACATACTATTTTTACTACAAATAGTCTGCCAATGATATCTAAGGTGAAGCTATTATATTGAATTTATTGTAGTTAAAGAATTTCTAATAAACAGGAACGGCAAGGTCTTGCCTGGTGGATAGTGAAAATTATTGCCTAGCCGCATAAAACTCTATTTTAAAAGAACAAGTTTTTTTGTACCAGTAATACCACTGGTAGTTTTGAGCCTGTATATATAAACACCGCTGGCAAAACCGCCGGCATCCCATTCTACTTTATACTTACCGGCAGGCTGCTTCTCCGATACCAGTGTAATCACTTTTTTTCCCAGAAGGTTGTAAATACTTAATTCCACGTAATTTGCAACTGGCCCGCCTGCGGAACGGGCAGGTAATTCGTAAGTAATTGTCGTCTTCGGATTAAACGGATTGGGATAATTTTGATGTAATATAAATTTTGTGGGAAGACCCGGGTTAGCGTCTTGTGAAATCTGAGTTCCGGTTTCATACAAATTTTTCACTTCTTCTGCCGATAAGGCGGTATTATATATCCGGATATCATCCATAATTCCCTTAAAATTATAATTTGCATTGCCCGGTACCGCCTGACCTATAAGCATATCCAGAGGTGTTTCGAGTATTTTGCCGCTCCATTCACTTGAGGAGTTTAATTCTCCATCAATATATATTTCAAAACGCCGGCCATCATAAACAGTGCATACATTATAATATATTCCCAGTTGCAGAGTTGTCTCCGAATCTAAATCTTTTATGCCATTATTTGCCGTGGTATCTGTTTTAACTGTCCAGCGGATTTTCTGATTTGTGATTGATACTTTCCAGCGATTTTCCCAGTTTCCATGTGAAATAGGGTATGCTTCCCGGCTAAAGAACTCATCGATCCGCATCCAGAAATTTAACGAAATTGCATTCCTGAAGTTCAAGGCACCTGTTGCAGATATAGTTATATTATCATCTTGTCCATCAAAAAAAAATGCGCTATTTGGTTTGTCAAACCGATCGGCTACCGATTGCGCTCCATTGACCAGCCCATGGTTTCCAAATCCGCTCGAATCATTTGCATTCCCGGTAAATAGATAATGTGCCACCAAATGGCCAACAAATACTTCAATACTGTCCCGGGCCTGTCCGTTCTTTTCGTCACTCACCGTACAATAAATTGTGTAGTTTCCGATATTTGCCGGTGCCTGCCATTCCACACCGGGACCGGAACCTGAAAATGAGCCTGAATTGCTCTGCCATTGATATTGTAAAGAATCGCCATCTATATCCACCGCTTCACAATACAGGACGGTGGTCTCCCCACTATCAAGTTCTTCCGGGTTGGCATTGATTGACTTTATTTCCGGATTATGGTTATCAACTATATCTATTACAATTGCTGATGTATCTTTTATTCCAGAGGGATCAGATATAATGCAGCTTATTGTAGCGGATCCCGATGCATTTTCCGAAAGATACATTATTGTCTGCCCTGTGCCGGAAACCCTTCCCCGATCTACCTGCCAGGTGAAAGTGACTAAATCGCCATCCGGGTCAGTCGCCGTGCAATATACTTCTGTTGAGTCGCCGATAAACAATGTACTTTTTCCCGGAGCCAAACTTTTAAACCTGGGTGGCCTGTTCCCGACCGGTTGACCGGAGTGATAATCCGCAACAACATCATCCACAAGCATTCTGCCATATTCATATGATATAGTCCCACCGGAGGGAACTATAACAACCAGTCTTGCCCCATCAGCCGGAAGTGAAACCTCTTGAATTCCTGAGACATCGGATGCGAGAAATGAATTACTCACAGCATCATATAAATCGAATGTTCCGGGTTGTAAATTTACTGTGATACTTGTATCCCGGGCATAGGGATTAAAATATAGATAGGAGGCATATGCTGAATCAGAATAAAAATCAGTCTTCAAAACATCCAATTGAAGAATCTTCTCTACATTAGTTGTATCTACAATAGATGCCAGATATCCGACATGGGATGCTCCATAGAGCGCAAAATTTAACGCGCCCCAGCCACTGCGGGCAAAATCTCCGGTCGCAAAGGGACTGTTTTCACTGTCCAGATCTTTCTCACGGAGGGCCTCATGGGCAATCAATGACCCGGGATCATAGGTATAGGACCAGCTTTCACCATCCTGATTTTCCGGCGGCAGATAATTACTATAAAAAAGCCGGGTGGCATTAGAAAGGTTAAGCATCCATTTTGCGACGGCACGTGCATAGCGATCATTATACCGGACCAATGGCACCAGCGCCGCTGCCTGTTGGAAGCCGTTCATAATAAATGCATATCCGTCATATTTGGCCTCACCTACCAGACCGTAGCAGTCATATCCTCCCCAATTCCCAAGCGTAACACCCCAGTTGCGCACATTGCCATCCGGTGAAAAACACCAGTTAATCATTTTTTCAACATCATATAATGTTCCCAATTCGGCATTCATTCTGGCAGCAATATATGCACCATATGGTAGTTGTAATTCATAAGCCGGATTTTGATTCCATCCACTTAAAAACTCCATACACCACTCGGCACCAATTCGATATTTTTCATCTGCTGTAACCCGATATGCATTATAGAGCAGCCAGCCAATGCCACCCGCTGCTTCCGCTTGTTTGACACCCTCTGCATTTGGCTGCATTGTTGCCAGCCGGAAAGCGCGGTAATTCATATAAGGCACCTGCCAGGGTGTGGTACTGCCGCCCATATGTTCAACTGCTTTTAGCCATTGATCTGCCACACTAATAAACTGATATGCAAAATCACCGGTATTCGGATATAAATCATTCAACTGATAAAAGAAAATATTAGGCATAGCATCATACCACCAGTCATTGCCACTGGATGTAACAGCATTATTCAAATACACATTCTCTTCCGCCCGGCGATTAAAAAATTCTTCACAATACAAAACCCAGTGATGGCTATTCTGAAAACTTTTATCAATTCCCACTAGTGAGGCGCCTACTACTGCAGGTAACAGATTAATTGCCTCTGCATTTCCCGGGCTATTTGTACCCACAGCGGTATGCAAAATGAAACTATTATGATTGGGATAATTCACCGTATTTTCTTTTAGCCGGATCAGGGGCAGGTAGGTTCCCGACAGAGAGAAGTCAAACACATAGGCATCATACGCTCTGGCTACCTCTTTCCAGTCACGCATTTCATAGGGTTCCGGTTGATTTGGCATTTGCTCGATACGTGGAATATCGATTTGTTGCGCAAATACTGAACAATATAAAAATAGCATAAATAAGAATATTAATTTTGTATGATTTTTCATCTTACATCAGGTAATTGTTCAATTTAAATATTTTTAATTTGCTTAAATCCAGCTGCTCGGCATTCTGTGTGCTGAATTTTATATTATAATTTTCGTTCTCCAAAATAATAAAACCCTTGTCGGAAAAACTTACCCGGGGATGATACAGATCAACAAAATAAGCCGGTGCGCCGGATGATAGTATCAGAGTATTTCCTTTTATTTTAACCTCTATTTCCGCCGGTTTTAATTTCATATGTTTCCAGGGAAAATCACTATAATAATTTCTGCATAATAAATTTCCTGCTTCATCTTTCAGACTCGCAATAATAATCCATTTGCAATTATCAGGGAATGCTTCATTAGTGAAAATATTATTCAGATTAGCATTATTGGCAACATCCAATGTCAAATCGAGTTTTATCTTTCCGGTCGCGACATCCACAATTTGAGCAACTACGTGGTCAGCCAGGTTTTTTTCTATGTCAGAGGCCAGATGCAGATTTATGCCTTCAGAATCCCGTTGAATTTGTATATGCGAATCAGCAAAGGCATTTTTCACAAAATAATATGCTAATTTGGGCGACAGGTGAGAATCAACCAGGGACCAGCTGGTAACCGGCCAGCAATCATTCAGCTGCCAGATGATACTTCCGCTGGTTTCCGGCCAGCGGTGTCGCCAGTGCTCAAGACAGGTTTTTAAGGCAAAACCCTGGTTTAACTGCGTCAGATAAATAAAATCCTGCCAATCAGTTCGCACCGGTAGATGGCCGGCTAAAAATCGAAACAGGCGTTCATTCCCTTCTGTTTGTTTGTTATGAAATTCAAATATCTCGCTTTGCGGGCTGCGATCTTTTTCCGGAATTACAGAATTCAATGTATTCTCATTTGCCGGCCCCTGAAAACCAAACTCAGAGACAAACAGACTGCGGTCTTCAGCTACATCAGTGTAGTCAACCCAATAACTCCAAATATCCCAGCTATGCCTGTTTCCGGAAAACTCACTATTTGGATCTTCCTCTTCACCAAATGGTGAAGTTGGCCAGTATGTACCATAAGGATCGTATGTCTGTACCAAATCAGGTAAAATTTCATGAAAGATTCTGAATCCCGGCATATCGGTAAATGCTCCCATCCCCTGCCTATACCAGATCCATTCATTTTCATTATTACCACACCATATAGCTACACAGGGATGATGCTGCAGACGCTGAATATTTTGCTTAACCTCAATGCCGATGCTCGCCAGGTGATCCGGGTCTTCCCAATATGTTGCACAGGCGAACATAAAATCCTGCCAGACCATCAGTCCCAGGCTGTCACAGAGTTCGTAAAAAATATCCTGTTCATAAATCCCCCCACCCCAGACACGCAGCATATTCATATTTGCATCCGCTGCATTATTTATCAGTTTAGTGTATGTTTCATCGGTGATTCCGGGCAGAAATGAATCGGAGGGAATCCAGTTGGCACCTTTTATATAAACCGGTTTATTATTGACCACAAATCTGAACGCATGGTTCTCATCTTCCCCCAAATCCAGCTCGATTGTCCGGATTCCTGTTTTTTTCTGCCATTGATCTATGACATTTCCGGATATATCAAGTAAAGATACTTTGAGATCATAAAGATTTTGCTCTCCATATCCCCTGGGCCACCAAAGATCGGGATCAGGGACGGAGATTTGATCTTTAAACATTAGCTGATTTTCCAGGGGAAATTTTTTTGAAACCATATGTTTATTATTAGATATCTCCACTGCGATCGATTCAGCAACGCCTGCCTGGCCGGCAAGTTCGAGATCGATCAGCAATTTGGCCTCTTTTGAACTTAATTCAAAGGTACTGATACAACAGGATTCGATCGTAATACCAGAATTTTGTTCCAGATACAGCGGCTTCCAGATACCTGCGGTCGGGAAAGACGGTCCCCAATCCCAGCCGAATGAGTATTGTGCTTTTCTGACATAGGAACGCTCCGGCCAGCGCGCCGAAAACAATTCCCCGTGTTCTTCGATAAGTCCCCTGGCAGAATTCAGGGCCGATTTAAAAAGAATTTTAAGAACATTATTCTTTAAGTTCTCTTTGACGATAAAAAGCTCCTGGGAGACATCTTTTGCCATGGTTCCCGAAGGTGCGATTTCAACATTAATCGGAAGTTCCATATGTTTTGTGGCAAGTTTCAAAACGTTCGGCGGCATTGTCGCTGATCGCGCGATAGGTCGTGTTGGGCTCCTCCATG
>CAYULK010000197.1:4580-6187 GCA_964445625.1 uncultured Calditrichota bacterium | reverse complement strand
ATACTTTTGATTATGATGATTTTGATTTGGCGTTAGTTCATGCAGGTACGAATTGTACAATTATGGCAGAAAACAACTATTGGGGTACTTCAAGTCCATCTTCCGGTATGTTCAGTGGCGATGTAGATTGGCAACCCTATTTAACCAGTCAGCCTTCCTATAATCTGGCAAGTTCTCCTGAAGTGACTGAATTTAATGCTGCATTTTCCGCCAATTCTGTTGAAACGGAAAAAATGGAAACAGACGTCCTGTCGTTCTATGATTCTGGTTGGACTCTGAAAGAGAAAACCAGATTCATACAAGCATTAATTCATAACGACCAGGCACAAAGTGTTCATCAATTATGTAAAGATATAATTAGCGATTATCCCGATTCTTCTGAGGCATTTTTTGCGCTTGATCTCTTATACCAGGCAAGCCGCCAGAAGAACATGACGGAAGGAAAGGATTTAGACTCTTTTAAAGATTATCTGGTAACATTGACCCAAAAGAAAGAGAAGAAAATTCTCTACGGTTCTTCGGAACTACTACTTGCCGGTCTTGAAAAAGAGAAATCCCTTGAAAAAATTGACAAAGTGTTCAAAGAATATCGGCAAACTTATCTTGCTGTAATAGCCTTATTTCAGAAATTTATGTATTATTACAATGAAAATGGCGATGATAAAAATTGCAGGGCAGTATTAGCGGAAATGGAAACACATTTTCCATCTTCAGAATATACACTTGAGGCATATCATATTCTGGGCGAGAAAATGGATGAAAACTTTGCATATAAAATTAATCTGCAGAAAGCAGAATCAATTGAAGAAGAATATTTAACTTTACTTCCTGAGAAATACGAGATTGAAGGCGCTTATCCTAATCCGTTCAACCCATCTACCACCATTCAGTATGCGCTTCCGCTCGTATCAAAAGTAGACATTTATATTTTCAATTCATTAGGCCAAAAGATTAATCATATTAAACACACAACTCGGAATTCCGGTCATTGGAAAACTACCTGGGATGGTACCAATCAAAACGGCCTATCAGTTCCAAGCGGTATTTACTTTATCAAATTTAAAGCAGTATCTCTTGAGAAGGAAGATATCAGTTTTGAAGAATCCATCAAAGTAACCTTAATCCGATAATCGGCTGTATGTTTGAAAATCATAAAAGAATAAGCAGAGGTATTTTATATATCTCTGCTTTTCTAATCCTATTCTCTAAAGCTTCATTTGCTGAACATCCTGATTCAACTTTCTTGAAAATTCAAAATAGGGAAGGATACATTCAGAACTCGGCTTCAATTTTCGGGATCAAGGTAGCTGCTCTCAAATCCATTGTTTTTGTTGAAAGAAAGTTAAATTATGACTGGAAAGATGATGCTTTTGATACTCATTTGGCCCAAGTGGGACGTAACAGTTCCGTTGGCTTCTGTCAGGTCAAGATGAAAACCGCCTACTGGATTGAAGTACAATTATCCGATTCAACTTCGGAGTTTTTTCCCGGAAAACAATACCAGGATATTTTACCAATTTCAAAATCCCCGCGCGAAATCATAGAAAAACTGCAAAATGATTCACTTAATATTATGTATGCATCCGCTTATGTTAAAATCATACAAA
>CAYULK010000197.1:0-4480 GCA_964445625.1 uncultured Calditrichota bacterium | reverse complement strand
GCATTTAAGCGCACTTGTCCGGTTAAGCCAACCGTTAAATGTTTTTGTTGAATTATAATTTTTATTCGCATTATTCATTCAAATCATTCACATTAGTTTACGGATGAATTCTTATTATAGGATAAGCAAATGAAAAAAGTAGTGATGTTTATTGCCATAACAGGACTCCTGCTTCAATTAACATGCGCCGGTGATAAGACCGGTGAGAGATTTGTTGATATGTCGAATAAACAGATCGACTCTTTGTTAACTCTGGTCAGCACAAAAAACATGACCATTACCGAACGTATGCGTTATTTTTCTGATTATTTTCTGGAAATGCCATATAATCTTACCTGTACCGGTGACGGCGAATATGCGCTTTATGAAACCTGGCCCCTGGTTAATTTTCAGGAAACCAATTGCATGGTTTTTTGTGAGCATGTCCTGGCACTTTCAATCTCCGATAGCTGGGATAATTTTTTTAATAACCTGCAGCAGATCCGTTATAAAGATGGCTTTGTTGGTATGCGCACCCGGAACCACTACACGATTGGTGACTGGTTGCCGCAAAATAGCTGGTTGCTGAATGATGTCTCGAAACAAGTTGGTGGAAGTCTTGCAAAAAAACTAACCAGAACAATTTCGCACCAGGAATTTTTTAAGGGAAAAGGCATCACGGATCTGAGATATGTCTTGCCGGATCGTGAAATTACGATAGATTATATTCCAAAGGAGTCCCTGAGTGGAATAAAAAAGAATCTTAAAAACGGCGATATGGGCTGCCTGCTCTTTGCCAAACTGACAAATATATTTTCAGCGCATATGTGGATGGTTATTGAAAAAAACGGCGAACTGATAATCAGGGAATCCTCCAGCAGTAAAATGAGTACCTTTGATACGCCTTATACGCAATGGGCTGAAAAGATTGCCGGATCCGGGAGATATATTGGTATAGCTCTGATGCGTGTAAAAGATGAACTAAATACACAGGGAAAAATAATTCTTCCCTGGCAAGTCAGCTCTTTAAAAAAATGAAATTCTTTTATTACCACCAGGTTATTAAGTGAAAGGTCAATATTAAATGACAGTTTTGCATGTCATTTTGCTACACAAAATCTTACTTGTTCTTTAGCAAAGTAGAATTACCGTATCGTATTCCGTCTTCCTTGAATATTTCAAATAATAACGTATAATATTTACTCAAAAGCAACGACAGTAATTGAAAAGAATTAAAATAATACATGCATATTTTCACTTCTGGCGGTGAGCAATAATTATTTTAACTTTCCAGATTAAAAATAGTCAGGTGATTGTTGTGGAAAAAGAACCACAAAAGAAACCTAATTTATTTTTTTAAACACTTCATTATTTATAAGGTAAAAAAAGATGCTGTTCGATTATTTGAGAAGAATCTTTTTACGGGATAAGATACAGGATAGCTCGACTGATTCTGTAAAGAAAGCGGTTGCCGCTGAGAAAAATCACTTGAAAGAGCTAGCCGGTGTAGAGATGAAGAGGAATCAACTGATTGCAGACTATTTTAATTCCCAGACATCTCGCGTGAGGATTGTTAAAGGCATCGAGCTGGATATCGAGCCAGAATCGCCCATGAAAAATATCCGCAGGTATCTCTTCAGTAAGACAAATATTGGTTGGTTTTTCGGGTATTGGGGGTTTGCAATATCCACGTCTGCGTTGTTAATCTATTGGTACGACCATAACAAAATCCGTTTTGCTCTGCCTATAGCAACTAGGCAGATGGATTATGTAATCTATGCTATCCTCCTGATTATATCTGGCATACCCTATGTGCGGGGGGTGCTGGTAAACCTCTCAGAGCTCAGCGAGACTTTCCACGAGCTAAGCGAGACTTTCCACCTCAAGGTGAGCGGCAGGAACTTCATGATTCACAGCGGCAACCCCGATGAACCAATTGCAGCTGCATCAAAGGTACAGTCTGATGGTCAGCAGAACATCGCAGCTTCAATAAATGAGAAAAAAGGGAAACTCAAGATCGAATGGGCCTACGGTCCAGACATCAACAATCTGATAACCGGCAATAGGGAATTCCAAGCCTGGCAAATACCGGGGATAAGTAAACCCTACGACCTAATTGAAAACGTTACCTTTGGACTGCTGTCTTCTGACCCAACATACCTGCCACCTCTCAATCTAAAAGACCTTGACACCGTCAGAAAATTCCTGAAGGACAATGGGATAGCCATCGAAAGTGATTGGAGAATCAACGAATGACCTATTTTCTTTTTGATGCTATTTACATTTGGGGATTTTGTGTATTGACCGTGGTGATATTATCTTGAAAAAGACCGGGTTAAGATGAAATGGATACAAGAAAATTAATAAGAATGGAGTTGAATTGATCCCACAACACTTTTGGTACAGCTAGTAGGGTCCACTTCAAAGGAAATTAATTTTGCTTAAATAATATCATACCGCAGCCGAGACTGCAAACAAAGAAAAAATGTCCACGAATTACACGAATTGACACGAATTAAAAAATATATTATAAAAATCCGTTTGATCCGTGTTATCTGCATATAATTCATTAAATATGCTCTGCGACTTTGCCTGCCGGCGGGCAGGAGAAAAATGTATTCTAATGACTAAGTTTACCTAACCTATATCTATCCTTATTCACTACCACTTAACTACGTTTGCCGAACCATTGATGATTTATAATTAATTGTAAAAAATAATACATTTACTGCTTGATATTATTGTTTTTACTGTATATATTGTATATAGACACACTAAAGTATATAAGCAATAGATACAATACATCACATAATGTCCATTTGTTTTATTGGAAATAGCGTTCGTGGTAATAGTTGATTTAATATTCTTACTGTAATCAAGAGTGGAGCACGTAATGGTATATCTTCCCGGGAAGTTGAACCCAATGAAGTATAATCCGGATAATTCTTATAATGATCAATCTTCATATTTTGATAAATATAATTCCTATCGCAGGGTCACATATACACCCTTAACTTTGGGTCAGCAACTCTCGGTTGCAGTATTTTCTGAGCCGTCCCGCATGGTCGGTGGTGACTTCTATCAAGTTTTTTTGCTGGACCAGAATAAGGTGGGTGTGATTATTGCAGATGCATGTGGAAAGGGGCTGGGGGCAGCCAAAATGATTTTGCATATCCAGAGTTTACTGAAATTTGAGATAGAGAACGGGCATTCTATCGAACAAACTTTGCAAAACATCAATGATAATCTGGAGGACTCCGTTAGTAACGATAAATTTGTGACATTTTTCTTTGGCGTGCTGGATACGAACACTAAAGAATTTTATTATGCCAATGCCGGCCATGATTTGCCGCTGATTTTACATCAGGATAATTCCTATGAGTGGCTTAATTCCACCGGCCCGGGATTAGGGATAATCCCCGGTGCAAATTTTGATGCGGATAGACGTTATCTGCAGCAAAATGATCTGATGTTTTTCTATACCGACGGCGTGACAGATGTGTTTAATGATTACTCTGAAATATATGGCGAAAATCGAATGCTTGAGTGTCTGTTAAAGCATCGCTGGTATCCCCCGGAATCAATCATCGATGCAATTATCAGGGATGTCGGAGAATTTGCTTCCTCGGATATAGTGCCCGATGACCGCACAATGATTGTACTGAAAATATTATAAATACCTGGGAGATTTATCCATGCAGGAATCAGATAATGTGCAAAAAGGACTTGTCTCCGTTGCTATGCAACTTATGGGTCTATGTTCACCGGATTCGCAAGAAATGTTGAAAAAATATCTGGATGATGAACTAGTCAGACACAGTACGGATTCAGTGCTGAATTATGCCCGATTGCACGTGAATCATTGTAAACTGGAAATGGATGATGATACTTTCAGTATAGTACAGAAATTAAAAGAGACAATCGTGTTACTTGAAATCTTGCGCAAATCTGAATTGGTGAGCGAACAAGAGATATTCCCAATTGTGATCGAATGCAGTGAATTACTGGAATTATTGCAAGACCATAATACCGTAAATTAATGTACTGGAATGCCAGGTGAAACTTTATTTAGACGATAAGTTGCGCGAACCGCTGCAAAGTCAGCTGACGCGAAAGATCAGGGCCATGATTCTCCGCGAAAAATTATCGCCGGGCACCTCAATACCTTCTATCCGGTCACTGGCAATATCCGAGGAGATCAGTATTATCACTGTGCAGCGTGCCTATAATAACCTTGAACGCGAAGGGCTAATCCATTCCCGACGCGGTAAGGGCTTTTATGTCTCGGTTATTCGCAATAAAACCCGAAAAATGATGGCTAAAAAGAGATTGACGGAAGATGCAGAACCCCTGATCCATACAGCTAACTCAGAAGGCCTGGATGGATCCGAAATTACCAGGGTAATAGACGGAATTATTAAGAAAATTGATGTTAAATAGATTGCGACTGACCCTCCCCCTTTAATCCCCCTCCCTAAATGCGTTTAGGGAGGGGGAAAGA
>CAYULK010000196.1:0-6271 GCA_964445625.1 uncultured Calditrichota bacterium | reverse complement strand
AGAATCACAGAGTCGCAAAGAAAAAAATATTATATTTTTTCTTCGTGATCTTCGTTTGACCTTCGTGTTCTTCGTGATACTTAAATAATTTGATTGCAGCAGAAGGCTGCGCTATGAATTAATCATGATTTATTCCAGAATCCTTACCCCCGGCGGAAATCTCTTTTTCTTCAAATTCAAAAGTTTCCATAGTCATGGCATCTGTGGGACAGACGATCGCACACAGACCGCAACGAATACATTTATCATCATCTTTGATCATGGCCGTAGCAGTTTCATTTGCATCCAGTGCGAGGTTCCTCAGGACAGTTTCTTCCTGGTCCTTATCAATATCCAACAGATTAACCGGCGCCAGGCGTAAACAAAATTCAGGACACACGTCAACACATGCATTGCAGATGACACATTTTTCCGAATCATATATGGTATTAATATGACAGTACAGACAGCGTTGGGCCTCTTCCCGTGCTTCACTTTCCTTAAATACTTTTTCGACTTCAGTCGTTGTTGTCCTGCGCAGAACACTGATGGTCGCGGGATCGATGCGCTGATGCTTTTCATATTCTGAAAAGTTTTTATAATATTCCTTGGGAATTTCCTTTATCTTAACTGACAACTCGCTCGTGATTTTATTTTTTTGCAGATAGTTGTGTATTGACTCGGCAGCCTTCTTGCCGTTCGACGTCCCTTCAATTAATATTCTTGGGCCAAACGCCGCGTCACCACCCGAAAAGATGCCCGGTGCAGTTGTTTCAAATGATTCAAGATCAATTTTTATAGTCCCATCCGGGTTAAACCGGATATTGTCTTCCGGCTTAATAAAACTCACATCTACTGCCTGGCCAATCGCCAGAATAACTGAATCAGATTCGATTACCTGTTCTGTTCCCTGCCTGAATGTCGGGTTGAATTTCCCATCTTTATCGAATACGGATTCGACTTCGTGAACTTCCAACCCCTTGAGCTGATTATTCTCAATCAATATTCTTTTAGGACCAAAACCGGGATAAAAACTCACACCTTCATGGCGCGCCTCTGCTATTTCATTTATCCCCTGATCTGTTTGTGAAGCCGGCATTTCTTCCAGAGTTTCCAGGCTGACTATCTTAACCTCTTCCACCCCTTCCCTGATAGCCATACGAGCGACATCCAACGTTGTTTTTATATTTTCGGGAATATCAGATTCTGCTAAATCTTCATCCAGGCCGGTACGAACAATTGTCCTGGCGGCGTCGAGAGCAACAAGACCGCCACCGATAACTGTGACACGTTTTCCAAGATGAACCCACTTACCCGTATTTACCTCCTGGAGGTAATCCAGAGCTTTTATTACTTTAGGGTGATCGGTACCCGCAATTTTCAGATCCCGGCCCTTTGCTGCGCCGATTGACAGAAAAATGGCCTCATAACCCAGATCACGAATTTCTCTGATGCCAAACTGATCAGTCAACGGCATATTCAGTTTTATCTCTACAGATAACTCATCTAAAATGGTAATCTCCGCGGCCAGCACATCCCGTGGTAAACGGTATTCAGGAATGCCCAGTCTTGCCATACCGCCTAGTTGCGATGTCGCTTCGAAAATGGTTACATGATATCCGCGCAGTGCCAGATCATGGGCACAGGCAATACCTGCAGGACCACCGCCGACAACAGCGACCTTTATTTTGCTCAGAAGCGCATCACGAAATTGAACAAGTTGGGAGAGATGCCAGGATCTTTTACTCCCGATGTCTTCCTTGCCCTGCAGCATATCTTTTATTGAGTTGGAATGAGGGGCTTCTGCCCCATATTTTTCAGTAACAAATCTTTTTAAGGGACGAATGGCAATTGCCTGATCAATTTTGCCCCTACGGCACGCAGCTTCGCAAGGTGCCGCACATATCCGTCCGCACATTGAAGCAGTGGGATTGGAGGAGCGTGCAATCTGAAATGCTTCTTCAAAATGACCTTCGGCTATGAGCTGCACATATTTTCCGGCATCTGTTTTAACCGGGCAGGCTTCCATACAAGGTACATTATCCCTAAACCAGGAAATATCGCGCACATCAACTTTAAATTTCATATGGTTTCCATGATTGAATTCTGGATGGTAAATGTTAACTATGCAATAAGGGTGCCATCATCTTTGCAGTTTAACTTCAAATATATTAATTGTATTAAGCTATTAATAATATTCTATTTATATAAGAGTATGAGACTGGGGTCCTCTGGAAAGACTTTATAAATAAGTGTAGCGAAACGAGACAATGTCCTGATTCGGATCAATTTATTAAAATTGAACCCGGTATAATTCATATGTGGGTTCCCAGGTACAACTTGGGAACGAGGATCACCGGGGTAGTAAATGCGCAGGGTGTAGTCCATCTTTAAGATGGACTACAACGTAGGAAGATAGTACAGTGAAGTTAAGAAATTACAGATTATATGTCTCTATCTTTTTGTAGAGGCGTGATCTTGAGATACCCAGTAGTTGGGCTGCTTTACTTTTATTATTATCACAGGCTTTAAGTGCGTTTTCTACTGCGCGTTGTTCGGTTTCGCTCAGGGAAACAAGTTCATTTCTTTGTCCGTCAGTATTTACGGTTTGTTGTCTTCTCAGGCTTTCCGGCAGATGCTTTACTTTTATCGTTTTTAATTCCCGGTTCAATACAAAAATTCTTTCGATAACATTTTCTAACTCTCTTACATTCCCGGGCCATTGATTTAATTCCAGGAGCTTCAGTGCTTCAACTTCCAGTGAGTCAACCCGACACTGATATTTTTCATTAAATCTGCGGATAAAGTAGTGTGTCAGAACTTCTATATCCTCACTATGTTTTCTTAATGGCAATAATCTGATAATAAGTACATTCAGACGATAATAAAGATCCTTTCTGAATTTATCCGCCGTGACTTGTTCCTCGAGATCCTTATTGGTTGCTGTTACAATACGGACATCAATTTGTATTTCATTTTCACTACCTATCGGCCGAATCTTTTTTTCCTGAATGACGCGTAATAGTTTTACCTGCGCAGAGTTCGACATTTCTCCGATTTCATCCAGAAAAATTAGTCCTTTATCAGCAATTTCAAATAATCCTTTCTGATCTTTATCTGCTCCGGTAAAAGCACCCTTGCGATGACCGAACAATTCACTTTCAACCAGTTCATGGGGGAGAGAACCGCAATTGATTGCCACAAAAGGCTCGTTTTTACGCTTGCTGTAATGATGTATCCGCCGTGCAACCACCTCCTTACCGGTGCCGCTTTCCCCCAGTATCAGGATTTCAGCATCAGTTGCAGCTGCAGCTTCGATCAGGCTATGTATTTCGAGAATATGCCTGGAATTTCCAACCAGAGCATAACCGGATACCGTATCCATGGAGAAATAATCTGCGCGCACTGTCTCTTTTTCCCGGCGGGCGAAGACATCACTGACCTTTGCAATTAATTCATCTTTTTCAAATGGTTTCGGGATATAATTTTTTGCACCATCCTGAATCGCTTTTATCGCATTCGGGATCGAACCGTATCCCGTCATGATAATCACATCAATATCCGGATTTATTAATTGTACCTGTCGCAGTAATTCTAAACCATCCATTTCCGGCATGACAACATCAGTTATGATCATATCAATTTCAGGCTTTTCAGATAGCATCTCCAACAATTCGAGCGGATTTTTCATGGCCAACGTTTTGTATCCCTGCCCTTTTAAAACCCGGGCACAACTGGTGGCCATATCCAGATCATCATCAATAATAGCAATCAATCTGTTCAATCGACTTCCTCTCTGATCTGTGGCAGCATAATACAGACCATAGTTCCTTTTCCCTGTTTGCTGTTAATCTCAATTGTACCTCCATGCTCCTCAATTATCTGGCGTGACATGGCCAACCCAAGTCCGGTGCCTTCGCCAAATTTCTTGGTTGAGAAAAATGGATCAAAAACTCTACTCTGAATATCGGTTTCAATTCCATTTCCATTATCCTCAATATAGATAATAGCCCGTTTATCATGATAGGATGTTGTACGAATCGATAGTTTTCCTCCCACGGACATGGCATCTATAGAATTCATGATGAGATTTAATACCGACTGCTCGATATCAGCCGGATTCCCATGAATAATCAGCATAGGATTCAATTCCTGCTCAACAATTATCTTCTTTGTTCTTAATCTTAACGTAAGCAGATCAACCGATCTTCCAATAATCGGTTTTAAATAAAAATTTATCTTTTCATCTTCGTTCTTCCGTGACAAATCCAGCAGATTTTTAACAACATCTTTACAGCGTTTTGTCTGGCGTATTATTTTTTCTAGATCCTCCCGGCTTTCTTTTTTTCCGTTTTCGTCGAGCAGCATTTGTGACGAAAGTAATATTGACCCAAGCGGTGTATTTAACTGGTGTGCAATGTCTGCTGCTAATTTTCCAATTCCAGCCATTCTTTCTGTGTGTAACATTTCATTATGTAATTTTTTATACCAACCCAGATCACTTATAAAAAAAACAAATGTCTCAGCTGAAGAATCAAGGAGATAAATTGATACCAGCACTTCCCGACGGATATCTTTATCTGCCTGAAATGTAAATATTCTATTTTGCAGGGGTTCACCATCTAACAACTGATATATCATCTCCTGGCTATCTTTATCAGAAATCCCCAGTAGTTTAAATACACTTATACCGGAATTAATCTCTTCACTGTTCCCCAGGACTTTCTCCGAACCATGATTCCGGACAATCTCTTCCAGATATCCATTTTTATCGGTAAGTAGAATACACTCTTCTGAAGTCTTGATAATATTGAGATTTTTTTTATTTAAGATCTCAACATTTTCCTGATGTCGCGCTGTGCGCAGAATAAATATTAAATTCAATACCGCGGAAGATATTAACAAAACTGCTATTGCTAAATTAATAAAATTGAATTGCTGCACAAAACATTGCCATATGATATATAATGAAAACAATATAATTGCAATCAGGCTTATTAAAAGCCAAAGGATGTTGGATCTCTGCAAGTACTTTTTCATCTTCTTATGAATTTATCAATATGATATAGAGAAGTATTGTAAGGCTTGTCAATATAAAATGAAATTGATATTAATAAAAGAAATATATTTGGGTAATCTCCAATGTCATTAATAAAACTACTGTTTGATGATGATGTGATTTTTGATAATAGTGATTGTTTCTTTTATTGGCAGTACTTTAACTACTGTGCCATTCTTGCCAGTGATTGTTTCTGCAGAAAAAAGTGAATTGTAAATCGCTTCCTCAGTAGCTTCTATTACCGCTTCAAAAAGCGGCGTCATCCGGTCATTTCTTAGTTCATTCTTCTGCAGCTGGAAAGATTCTCCGCGGTGAAAGGGAATCCACAATTCTTTGGCTGTTGAAAAAGCAATTATATATTCACCGCTGCCATGGGAACCGATAGTGTATTGGTCAAAATAATCGGAGTTTCAATATTTCCCAGTTCCTCGACCTGGCTGTAACCAACCAATTTGCCAAATCCATTAGCAATATAGATAGCTGCCGGTACTTTATTCTGAAAAATATTATCCGTATGTGGAAGAATTGCCGTAACTCCTGTACGTATATCATCTCCCTTAATCAGCGTAAAGTGTCCAACCTGAACATCTTCCACATCTGTAATGGCATTATATTTACCCGTATCCAGGTAACCGGTCATGATGCCAAGATCTCTGGCCCGGTTTGTTTGGGCTGTGATTGAAATCCGTTTGATCCGTGTAATCTGCGTGCCATAAATATCGTTGCATATTTGCGATATATATTCTCAGACTGTAAAAGTTTTGCTGATCTCCCAGGCGATCCGTTGGAAATAACAAAGTTTTTGGCTATAATAGCATAGTGGGATAAATTGTCCTTATCACTCTTTGAATTATTCTCATATCACTCCATGTTATTGGAATATTTGTAATACTGGTGATGCTTTTACATCGTTTATATCGCGCATGGCATTTATCAGTTTAAAACTCTTAAAAAAATCTAACTGATCCGGCTTAATGATTTCTTCCTGTATTTTCTTTTGGTGAAGCAATCGTTCCCGGCAGGTGCCCTTTAATAAAGGGAATGAGGGTGTGATCCAGTTTGTACCATCGAAAAACACAATATTGCAATATGAACTATCGGTTATCATTCCATTTTTAACAATTAGTATATCATCACATTCACCTTTTTTAGAATACAGATTTTCAAGATATGACCTGTCACTATATTTATGATGATAATCGATATTATCATCATAAATGATTTTAAGGGAAT
>CAYULK010000195.1:0-6297 GCA_964445625.1 uncultured Calditrichota bacterium | reverse complement strand
GATAAATCTGTTTCGGGTTCGAGCGTTTAGAATTTCCGTCTTCCGGCTTTAGAAATTAGAGGATATAAGTGTTTACAATATAAAACAAATAAAGTAAATATCAATCTAAATTATCAAAACAGATCCATTTATAGATACCCGTCTCAAAAGACGATATTAATTTGCGGTAAATTCAAATATTCCAATTATTTGCTGCGGTTCATAAGGCCATTAAATTTGCAAACCATATTAAGTTTTATTAATTTAAAAAATTATATTTAAAGGGTTTATATACTGATATGCCCCGTTTCCGGATGTTGATTGAATATGACGGCAGTGACTATTGCGGATGGCAAATTCAGGCAGATTGTAAAACGGTTCAGGGTCAAATTCAAGATGCCCTGGCTGTTATTCAAAATAAACCCTGTATGATCGTTGGTGCAGGGCGCACTGATACCGGAGTGCATGCCAGAGGACAGGTAGCACATTTTAATCTGGATGATGAACCTGACTTGAATCGCCTTAAGCGTTCTTTGAATGGGATTCTTAATAGTGATATCCGGATTAAGGATATTATTCCTGCCGGGGATGAATTTCACGCCAGATTCGATGCAATATGGCGGATATATCTGTATCAGATAGCTACGCAACCACAGGCACTGATAAGAAATCAGAGCTGGTACTATGATGTGAATCCGGATCTGGATAAAATGAATCTGGCATGCTTAAAAATACAGGGTGAAAATAATTTTAAAAGTTTTTGTCGCACAATCTCGGATGTGAAAAATCATTTTTGTACGGTTAAATCTGCGTCCTGGGTACGACAAAATGAGCTGATTATCTTCCGTATCGAAGCGAACCGTTTTCTGCATGGCATGGTCAGATCGCTGGTCGGCACAATGATTGATATCGGACGCGGAAAAATCTCTGTTGATGATTTTATCAATATCCTGCATGCCGGAAAGAGAGAAGAAGCTTCTCAATCTGCACCCGCCAGAGGACTTATTCTGGATGAAATCGTATATTGAGGAAAAATATAGAATAATTAATAAACGCAGAGATCGCAAAGAAAAATATTATTTATAACTCTGCGGTACTGTTCGTACTCAGTGCCTCTGCGTTAGTTTCTTACAGGTCAAAACGTAGAATCCGTCTCTAACTTTAAGCTAAGAAGAGAATAAAGCCACAGATTAACACGGATTGAACACAGATTGAAAGAGTGTAAATATAATTGGTTTGTTTCTGTAGTTTGCAATATTATCAGAATTGATTTTTTTAAGAATTCTTGAAAAAATCAGTGTTTCATCAGTGTAAATCCGTGGCTAAAAAAAGTCAGTTAAAATAAAATTCGAAAGAAATTTCGATAGAATTGAAAAAGGAGAATAAATGAAATTTTTTATAGATACAGCGAATATCGAACAGATTCGGGAAGCAGCCAGTATTGGCGTCCTTAATGGCGTTACCACTAATCCCACTCTGATCTCAAAAGAAAGCGGAAAACCTGAAGACATTTTAAAAGAAATTTGTGAGATTGTCGATGGTCCGATCAGCGCCGAGGTTGTTGCTCTTGACTGGGAAGGTATGGTCAGAGAGGGACGCGAGCTGGTAAAAATCCACAAAAATATAGTCGTTAAAATTCCGATAACAAAAGACGGGCTTAAAGCAGTCAAAGCGCTTGCCGGTGAAAATATCCGCACAAATGTCACCCTGATATTTACGCCGCTACAGGCATTATTGGCTGCACGGGCAGGCGCCAGTTTCGTTAGTCCTTTTGTCGGCCGGCTTGATGATATTTCAAGCGATGGTATGGAAATGGTGGCGCAAATTGCTCAGATATTTGCCAATTATGATATCAGCACAGAAATCATCGTCGCCAGTATCAGGCATCCGTTGCATGTACAGGATGCTGCCCTCATGGGAGCTGATATCGCAACGATTCCGTTCAAAGTAATCGAACAACTGGTCAAACATCCCTTGACCGACAAAGGAATCGATCAATTCCTTAAAGACTGGGAAAAAGTTAAGAACAGGTAGATATGAAATCGTTAGTAAGAATTATCGCATCACTGATTGTTGGCGCTATTATTGGTTTCGTTATTTACGCGCAATGGGGAATTTCGGTACCTCAGAAAACCCATGTAAGAGATAGCGTATTCGTAAACGACGTCCACGCCAACCAGGTAAATCAGAATACGGATCAGGCGAATGAAAATGTAACCTCAAGCAGAAATAATGCGATTACAAGAGCCGTAGATAAAATCAGTCCGTCCGTAGTCAGTGTTAATGTTCTCAGAGTCAGGGAATATATACAACGGAGTCCTTTTCGTTCCCCTGATCCATTTTTCAGAGAATTTTTTCCGGAACTGTTTAAAGATCGCACGTATCAGGAAAAGATTCATAATCTTGGCTCCGGATTTATCATATCCAGAGATGGATATATACTTTCTAATGATCATGTGGTCGGGGATGCAACTGAAATTATCGTGAGTATGCCCGGTGGCAGGGAAGCCAATGCCGAGTTGATCGGCCGAGATCCCACTCTGGATGTATCCCTGATAAAAGTTGATGCGGATGATTTGGTACCAGTCGTTCTTGGCAATTCTGATGAGGTTATTTTGGGAGAATGGGTAATTGCTGTGGGGAATCCGTTTGGATTATTCGAATATAATAATAAATCAACTGTGACCGTTGGTGTCATAAGTGCCGCGGGTCGTGATTTTGGTGAGATGGATGGCCGGATATATCAGGACATGATACAAACCGATGCCGCGATTAACCATGGAAACAGTGGCGGGCCCCTTTGTAATGCATCGGGTGAAGTAATTGCGATGAACACATTTATATATACCGGCAGTCGATATAGTGAAGGCTCTGTAGGTATTGGCTTTGCCATTCCTATAAACCGGATAAAAGGACTTCTTGATGATCTGAAAGCCGGAAAAAGTATTGACCGCGATTTCTGGATCGGCATCAAGGTGCAAAACCTGAATGATGTCATTGCAAATAAAATGGGTTTTAAAAGTACGGATGGAGTACTTATCAGGCATATTGACCGCGGTAGTCCGGCTGAAAAGGCAGGGCTGAAACTGGGTGATATCATTTTGGAAATGGAAAATTCAAAGATCATAAATGAAGATGATGTAAAAGATATCGTATATGGTACGGATTTAAAAGTTGGTGATGAACTGTCCCTTAAAGTGTGGCGGGATGGAAGTACATATAACATTACAATGATGTTGGTCAGTATCAGGAATATCAGACGATGATACCACGCTATAGCCTTCCGGAAATTTCAGATATCTGGAGTGATCAAAATAAATTTACTATCTGGTTACAGATTGAAGTACTTGCCTGTGAGGCAATGCACATAACAGGACTGGTTCCCGCAGAAGCACTAAAAACAATCAAAGAAAAAGCAGATTTTGATGTTAAACGGATTCTTGAGATTGAGGAAGAAGTCAAACACGATGTAATTGCATTTTTAACAAATGTGGCTGAATATGTAGGTGAAGATGCACGTTATATTCATTATGGAATGACATCATCCGATGTACTGGATACGGCACTGGCCGTTCAGATGGTTCAGGCCGGCAAACTGATCCGTGAACTCGTTGTTGAATTTTGCGACATCCTGAAAGCAAGAGCTCTGGAAACCAAAGATATAGTTACTGTCGGAAGATCGCACGGAATACATGCTGAGCCGGTTACCTTTGGATTCAAACTTGCCTTATGGTATGATGAAATGCGCCGTCAGCTGGAACGGCTTGACCAGGCTATAGATACGATTCGTGTCGGTCAAATATCCGGCGCGGTTGGTACATTTGATCATCTGAGTCCGGATGTACAAAAATATGTTTGTGAACAGCTGGGTTTGCAATCAGCGAATATATCAACTCAGATTCTTCAGCGCGACCGGCATGCCCATTATATGAATACTATGGCAGTTATCGGGGGTACGCTGGAGAAAATATCAGTGGAGATCAGGCATTTACAGCGCACCGAGGTTCTGGAGGCATCGGAATTTTTTGCCAAAGGTCAAAAAGGATCCTCTGCCATGCCGCATAAAAAGAATCCGATTATATCAGAACGAATCAGTGGAATGGTCAGGATTCTGCGCGGCAATGCGCTCGCGGCGATGGAAAATATGGCCTTATGGCATGAACGTGATATCTCACATTCTTCAGTAGAACGGGTTATCATACCCGATACGACCATTGCTTTATACTATATGCTTAAAAAGATATGTGCACTGATAAAAAATCTTGAAATATTTCCCGAAAAAATGACCGAAAACCTGAATCTGACACGTGGACTTATTTTTTCCCAGGCTGTCTTGTTGGCATTAACACAAAAGGGTGTCAGCAGGGAGGATGCTTACCGGATGGTTCAGAGAAATGCAATGAAAGTATGGGAGCAGAGGATAGATTTTCGTGAGGCATTAGAACAGGATTCCGGGATTAGTGAACACATTTCGACAGAAGACCTGAGATCGATCTTTCATATTGAAAACCGACTTAAAAATATTGATCATATTTTTAAAGAAGTAGGAATTTATTAAGGAGGTAAATATTGTCAGATAAAAAAGTGCTTTTTGAAGATGGCTCAAAAATAGTATACGAAGCCGATTCAGATGATCAGCTCATACAATCCTTTACAGATAATATCGTTTCTTCAGATGGTAAAAAAAGCGGTAAAGTAAAAGGAAAAGGTCCAACAAATAACGCTGTTGCCGTGCAAATATTCGAGTATCTTGAGAGTTATAATGTTGCGACGCATTTTATAAGCAAGTTGAGCGATCGGGAAATGCAGGTGAAACATGCAATTCTTTTCCCCATTATGGTACAGGTACATAACATGGCTACACCCGCGCTAAAAAAGCGCTATGGAAAAAATAATAACGATGATTTGCCTCTTCCAATAATTGAATTCTTTCATGGGAAGGACAGATTGAACGATCCATTGAATCGTGATTTTAATGAGAAAGCGTTGGAACTGGCCGGGATAGACGAACTAAAGGTGATGTCACGAGATGGTTTGAAAATAAATGCATTGATAAAACCATTTTTTGAACGCAGAAATATCATTCTCACCGATGTTAAAATGCACTTTGGCAAATACAGGGGACATGTGTTGTTAACCAGTGAAATTACACCGGATTCATGCCGGTTGACTGACGCTGAAACCGGAAAAGCCCTGAGCTCCGAGCGATTTGACAAAGATGTTGGTGAAATTTCTGATTTGTACCGAACTGTTCATGATCGCATATTAGGAGAAATGTGATTTGAAAATATCACCTTTGAGTTATCGGGTTGTTTTTATAACAACGCTCATATTTATTATTTTGCTGGTGACAGGTATTTTTCTTAATTATTTGTTGCTGCATATATTGACTATAATAGCCGGTTTTGTTTTTCTTTTTAACTTTTACTTTTTTAGAGATCCTGAGCGGGTGACACCGCAGGGTGAAAATTTGATTATTTCACCGGCTGATGGTAAAATAATAAAAATTGACGAAGTTGAAGAGACACTCTTTTTTAAGCAAAAAACACGAATGATCAGTATATTTATGTCAGTGGTGAGTGTTCATGTCAATCGTATGCCGATCACCGGCAAAGTCGAATATATTGATTATCAGGTGGGAAAATTTCTGGCCGCCTTTGATCATAAGGCATCTGAAGAGAATGAACAGTCAATTATTGGTGTCTCCGGTGGAAATAAAAAGATACTTTTCAAACAAATAGCAGGTATCATTGCCCGGAGAATTGTTTACAAAGTTAACAAAGAAGACGAGGTACGGGCCGGTGACCGCTTTGGACTGATTCATTATGGCTCACGTGTTGATATGTTCTTTCCTTTAGATGTAGATGTCAGAGTAAAAATGAATGAAATGGTGAAAAGTGGTGAATCAATAATTGGAGAATTTAAATAGATGGTAAAAGTCTCAAGAAGTATCGTTCCGAGTTTTTTTACTGTCGGGAATATGTTTTGTGGTTTTTATTCTGTAATTGCTGCAATTCAGGGGAATTACAATCTGGCTGCATGGATGATCGTTGCCGGTGCGTTTTTGGATGCAATGGATGGAAAAATAGCCCGTTTAACGCAGAGTTCCAGTCAGTTTGGTGTTGAATATGACTCGCTGGCAGATGTAATAACTTTCGGTCTGGCACCTTCATTACTTATCTATGTCATTTTTGGTAAAACAATGGGTATTGTCGGCATTTTTATTAGTTTCTTACCACTATTATTTGGCAGTATTCGTCTGGCAAGATTTAATACAAAATTAAAAGGGTTTGATAAGAATTATTTCTCAGGCCTGCC
>CAYULK010000194.1:0-6394 GCA_964445625.1 uncultured Calditrichota bacterium | reverse complement strand
CCAAAAAATATTTCTATGGCGCCCGGAACATCCCGCCCGATTTCCAGTGGCCGGTTATCAGCAATAATATTTGTTGCCAGGTATTTTACTCTAATCAAATGACCATTTTGATAGAATCGAACGGTATCATTCTTGAATGTAAAGGAGATCATATTCCATTTATAAAAGGTTATGGCAGAGTCACTGGAGGTTCCATTGTTCCAATTATTTAGTGCCATATTTATACCGGCGGGTATGACTGCAAGACGGTATTGAAAGGCGTTATTACCGGAATTTGATTTCATAAGTACCGGAGCAAATGCTGCGCCGACCAAACTCCAGTCATATACCTGTACCCAGGCGTTAATCGTAATTTCTTCGGTTGGAGATTTTAAACTGGGAGAAGGCGGAATTGATATATAGCTCGAAGTGCCGTCGAACTCATAAGCCGAATTCTGGTTTCCAAAGCGGTCGCCCGTTAAAACAGCGCCCATGTTTGTACCATGATTCCCATTGCCACTGATATCTTCCGGATTACCGGTAAATGGGTAATAGGCAACCAGACTGGAATCATGAACTGCAGTAAATCCAGCTATGTTTAATTTATTATTCGATGCCTTGAGTTGTATGAAAAATATACACATGATGAAAAAGTGAACTGTTAATCTATACATTAATTTTTCCTCTTATTATTATAGAAACTACAGGTAAAACTAAAACATATTAATATTAAATGCAATAACATAAAAGAACCACCTCCTCTTTTCCGCCAACAGGCGGATGATCCCCGCCGTACGGCTGGCAACGCCTTCGCTAATCAGATTAAGGATGGGGATGTCCGGTTGTAATTGATTTGATTGTAGCACTGTGCCGCGGTATGGATAGATCAGACGAAAATACAAACAGTTTAGCATAGCGATTTTAGCAGAAAGCCGTGTTTACTTAAACAAATTTATTCTGTAATATTCAGGTTGAATACATGGAGAATGGGATTGATATGAAAACTCTGATACAATTTTCACTATTTTTGTTTTGTTGTTTGTCCGGAATATCACGGGCTAATACGGATATTTATGATAGTGGTGGACCACTAATGCCCGAACAGGCGGCCTATGACGTCACTTACTACGATTTATCCGTTAGTGTAAATCCTGCGGACAGCAGCATCGCCGGATCTGTACTCATTAAGGCAAATATTGTGCAGCCCATGGAGTATCTCGTTCTCGATCTTGATACACTGCTTGAAATTCACAATGTAAGCCAGATCTTTGATGATAAGGAAATTGTGTCGCGGGAATTCAGACGTGATACCGGAAAAGTATGGATTTCGCTCAACCGGACTTATCAACCGGGCCAAACAATTTCAATCAAAATATCCTATTCCGGTCGCCCGCTTATTGCGCTGATGCCACCATGGCAGGGCGGATTTACGTGGGCCACCACAGGAGACGGATCACCATGGATTGCGACCTCCTGCCAGGGAGAAGGATCGGATATCTGGTGGCCGTCCAAAGACCATGTTTCCGACGAACCGGATTCCATGCATATTCATGTGCGCGTACCGGATCCGCTGATATGTGCAACAAATGGCCGTTTGTTATCAGTTGAAAAGCATGATGATAATACTGCGACTTACCACTGGTTTGTATCAACACCGATTAATATATATAATGTAGCGCTGAATATCGCTCCTTATAAAATCATAGAGCAGGACTATCAGAGTGTAACCGGTGAAAATATTGCGGTAAAATTCTGGGTATTGCCTGAAGATTATGATAAAGGTAAAGCGTTTATGCCGCAAATAATTGATCATTTACGATTTTTTGAAGAATTGCTTGGCCCATATCCATTCCGGGCAGATAAATACGGTGTGGTGCAAACACCGCATCTGGGTATGGAGCATCAGACAATAATCGCCTATGGCGCCAATTTTAATAATGCCGCCATGACAGGGAAAGACTGGGGTTTTGACGCTTTACATCATCATGAACTTTCGCACGAATGGTGGGGCAACCTGGTTACTAATAGCGACTGGAAAGATATGTGGCTTCATGAGGGATTCGGCACTTATATGCAGGCCATTTATATCGAAAAAACCCAAAGCATGGATAACTATTTCGCATTCATGCAAGCAATAAGAAAGTTTAACGATAAATATGAGATTGCACCTTATGGGTCACGAACAACCAGTGAAATCGGAAGGGCGCCAATATATCCCAAAGGGGCGTGGCTTTTACATACCTTGCGCTACCTGATCGGTGACGACGCCTTTTATAAGTCTTTGCGCCGCATGGCCTATCCTGATCCTGAGATGGAAAAAATTATGGATGGCAGCCAGACCCGCTTTGCATCCACACAGGATTTTGTTACGATTACAGAACAGATTTCCGGTCGGGATCTCGCCTGGTTTTTCAAAGTTTACGCCCGTCAGCCGAAGTTACCGTTGTTAATTGCAAAATTGGAAAAAAGTAAATTGTATCTGTCCTGGAAAACACCGGATGATCTCGAATTTTCCATGCCCGTTGATATCAGATTGGGAGATAAAATAAAGAGAGTAGATATCCCGGCAGGGGGTATTTACCTGGATGTTCCCGGGGGAGTTATCCCGGAAATTGATCCCAAAAGCTGGGTGTTGTTTAAAACGGAATCCATAGCTGAAGCAAAAGAACTTATCGGAAAGGGTAAATATCCGGAGGCCCGTGCGGCTTGTCAATCAGCCCTTTTATTTGGATCAGAAAAAGAATCTGTTGAAAAAATGCTCAGACATATTGATTATGCTGAGCAAAACAAAAATTCTGATGTCGAAAAATTTAAAGAATATGCCGGAAAATACCGCATGACACAAAGATTTACTCTTACGGTAAAGTTTGAAGAAGGTCGGTTATATATGAACGCCCGGAGGAGACAGGGTAAAACAATTTTATATCCGGTTTCAGACAATCAATTCATCAATACCGATACCGGCAGCGAGTACACTTTTGTAAAAGATGACACGGGGAAGATTACAGAATTGATATTACAGAGAGAAGGTTCTGACCAACAGCGTCGTGCTACCAGGATAGAATAGTACTCAGCGAACTTCAGCGTCTGCGTTAGAAAAGAATTGCATTGTAGAACAACCATATGGTGTTTGTTGATATTTTAAAGGAATATCCAATGTCCGGGAAAAAAAATATGATTTGCAAGATCGTTCGATTGATTATGCCGTATAGGTTGTCTTACCCTTGGAAATTGGATTTGAGTGTTGGATATTGGATGTTGAAAAGGGGGAGAACGCCAGTTGTGTCGTAACCCCTTAATGAATAGAATGTGAAAGAATTGAAATATTAAAGTTTTTAACACTACCCTATTTAAATATAGGATGGAATTATGAAAAAATGGCTCAAATGGACATTAGGCATAGTTGCTATATTTATCATATGTGTCGCTGCCCTCATTGCCTGGTACTGGTTCTCATTCAGAATAATCAATGGAACTGAGGAATTAAGTGGTGCACAATCGCCCATTCCGGCAGCAAAATACACTGAATTACCGCCGGTAATCAAGGGAAAAGCAGATTGGACATCCTGGTACGGACCGGATGGCAACCGTAAATCCCGTGTAACCGGAATTTCAACTGATTGGTCGGCTGGATTGAAAAAGATTTGGGAGGTAGACTTTCTGTGCCAGGGTAATGGAAGCGCAGCGTGGTCTGCGCCGGTGATACAGGGTAACCGCCTTGTGATTTGCGGCCGTGATACAGATGAGGATTTGGTCTTTTGTCTCAATCCGGAGAGTGGCGAAGTTCTGTGGCAAAAATCCTATATTACCGAAGCAAAGAAAAGTCATGGCTCCGGACCACGGGCCACACCTTTTATTGATGAAGACCGGGTTTACACTTTTGGCAGAAGTGGTGATCTTGTATGCTGGAATCTGTTCGATGGCGACCTGAGATGGCATAAAAATGTATCTGATGAAGGGGGTGAGGAGCCGGTCTGGGGCCATTCATCATCTCCATTAGTGATTGATTCGCTGGTTTTAGTGCAGGGCGGTGGCGATGCAAGAACCATTGCATATAATAAGATATCCGGGGATGTTGTCTGGAAAAGCGGACAGGGACTTCCCGGTTATGCTGCATTAGTTCCAATGACCATTCCGGATCAAAATCTGGTTCTTGCATTTCATGGTACCGGATTAGCGGGGTTGAGTATGACAAGCGGTGAGGAATTATGGAATGTTCCCTGGCCAACTTCTTATGATGTAAACGCAACAACGCCTCTGGTCATGGATAATTTTATTTTTATTACTTCGGGATATGGTACGGGCAGTATGTTGCTCAAAGCAGATAATTCAGGTATCGACTCATTGTGGCGGACGGAAAATTATTCCTCCATTCACTCTGATCCTTATGTAATCGATAGTTATTTATACGGTTATTCAGGCGACAGTTTTCAGAACAAAGGTGCATTTAAGTGTCTTGACCTGTCCAATGGCAAAGAGATGTGGTCGACGAATGATATGGGTTGGGGTACATGCACCTGGGTGGATGGCTATTTGCTATGCAGTGATATCAAGGGAAATATATATCTTATGCAGCCCGCACCGGAAAAATTTAATCTAATCACTAAACTTGAAGATGCTTTGGGTGATATAAGGGGTCCGGTATGGACGGTTCCGGTGGTTGCTAATGGTTATCTGTATTTGCGATTTAAACAGAAATTGGTTTGTTATGATCTGGTTGATTAAGAGGAATTGATTATATTATTGATCCGTGAAAATCTGTCAAATCTGCGTAATCTGCGTGCAATTTCATCATTTCCATCTTCAAATCTCCCAGCCGTCACGATAATTGCGATGCAGGTATTGATTTGCCTGTTCACTATTGGTTATTCTAAAATTCTCTGCGTCCCACTCTATTTTACTACCGTGGTTCAAAGCCACATTTCCGAGTAATAACGCCTGGGTAACTTTTCCCGCAAAACCGAAATTTGCATCAGCGGTCTCGCCACCACGACAGGCACGGACCCATTCTCCATAGCCGTTTTGGATATCACGGCATGTCGTGTCCCTACAATAAAATTACCTGTACCTACAAAAATCCGGAATATCAATTATCCGTCATTGGAAAATCCTGTGATGGCTGGCCGTCTTTTTTGATTTCCTGGTGAATATCGGTATCATAGGGTTTCCTGCCGGCCGGAATCCTGGATATTGGCAGGATGACTTCATGTGGCCCAATGGCAGCACCTTCACCGATTTCTACATTACCCATAATTGTTGCTTTTAGACCAACTGTAGCCTTGTCTTTGATCCTGACCTTGTCAACGATTAAAAATCCTTTGGAAGCATAATGTCCGATAATATGAACCGACCCGCCGATTGTAACATAATCACCTAGTTCGATCATCGCCGGATCCGAAATATTGGTCGTATTGATATGCACACCTTTACCTATTTTCATACCCATCAGGCGATAAAACAACATGTTCAGGGGCGTCGGTGTGATAAATTCTAAAAATGTATATCTGACGATATAAGTAAACGCATTATGGAAATACCAGGGTACGGATTCAAGAGAATAGTATCCACCGCGGAACGGCTTTAAGCGGAAAGGCATCAGAAAATTCAATAGCGGCATTATGAAAATCGCGGACAGACCGTATAAAAAAAAGCCCATGACTAATGCGCAGGAAAGACTCAGGTAGTACCAGAATTGTGGGAGATCACCGGTAATGTCGATAATATAATTTACAAAATATATGCCGGGAAGCAGGGAAATTCCCATCCCCATAATTCCAATAAAATAAAGTGGTATCAGGGCGATAATGTAACTTACCAGGCGGAATCTTCTTAAAATTGTTTCCAGGAGTCCGGCGATTCCGCTACGCTCAGATGTTTTTGCATTTATATCAATTTTATCTTGAGAATTCATGTCTGTATTATTTGTTTCGGACATAAGCATGATCCCGGTTAATGATGAAAATTGAAATTAAAATATAATGTTTACAAAGTGATATGCAGAATATGTTAATATACAATAACATCTGTTATATGTGCAATTTGTCACTGAAAAAACAATTTTTCTCTATTATTTTACTTTGTATATTATGAATCTTCTGCCGGGGTAGGGTAGGTGACCTTGAAAACTTGGAACTAAGTAAACGATAGACGATATGCGATCGGCTATTGCTTACTGCCAATTGCCTATTTCTAATTCCTTCGAAGCAGTCTTGGTCTGAGTTATGCTATTATAGCCAAAAACTTTGTTTTTTTAGCAAAGTTTATCTAAGATGTTAAAGAATTTTATAACGCAAAGACCTGCCTATCGGCGGGCGCAGCGCAGAGGATACGCAAAGAACGCAAAGTTTTTTAATGATTTTTAGATTGTTCTTTTGCATAGAATTTCGCTTAAAAGTCATGATTTAGATTTAGCACG
>CAYULK010000193.1:0-6400 GCA_964445625.1 uncultured Calditrichota bacterium | reverse complement strand
CCTCCCTAAACGCATTTAGGGAGGGGGATTAAAGGGGGAGGGTCAGTAATAATTTCTTTGTTTGCCACCCCGTGCTGCGATATTAATAAAAAGAACGAATAAAATGCAAAATTTATTCTTATGAACGACATTTGTCGTTTGTTGCATGTTTCACGATAAGCAAATATATTAAGTATAAACAACATATTATTCAAACAACAAATATTTTTCATTTTTTTCGAAAGGTTTCTCATGGACTTTAATTTATCTGAGGAACAAAAATTAATTAAAAAAACTGTCCGCGATTTTGCCGAAAAAGAAATAGCACCGGTTGCAAACGAATTAGACCGGGAAGAGAAATTTTCAATAGATCTTACCAAAAAAATGGGCAAGCTGGGACTTTTTGGCATAACCATCCCTGAAAAATATGGTGGGCAGAATCTGGACTATCTTTCATATATTATTGCCGTAGAAGAGTTAGCCCGAATTGATGCCTCTCAATCTGCAACTATTGCTGCAGCAAATTCACTCGGGATTGTACCTTTATATGAATGTGGAAATGAACAACAAAAAGAAAAATATTTGCCGACATTATGCACGGGAAAAAAATTATGGGGATTTGGACTTACCGAACCTAATGCCGGTTCTGATGCCGGGGGAACCCAGACGACAGCAAAGTTGGGCAATGGAAAATGGGTTATCAACGGCAGTAAAATATTTATAACCAATGCCTCGACAGAAATTACCTGGGGATCAACAGTGCAGGCTGTGACCGGAAATCTTCAAGATGGTAGCGTAGAATACTCCTGCATTATTGTTGAAAATGATACGCCGGGATTCGAATGGCGCCCTATGCATAATAAAATGGTTTGGCGTGCCTCAAATACATCTGAACTTTTTTTTGATAATGTAACTGTCCCGGAAGAGAATATGCTTGGCAAACGCGGTGAAGGTTTTAAACAGATGCTCTCAGCACTTGACTGTGGAAGGTTGGCAATTGCTGCGATGGGTGTTGGTGGTGCACAGGGTGCTTATGAGATGGCACTAAAGTATGCCCAGGAAAGAGTGCAGTTTGGAAAACCAATTATCAAGTTTCAGGTAAACGCCTTCAAACTGGCGGATATGGCGACTGAAATTGAAGCAGCCCGCGCACTCCTGTATAAAGCCTGCTGGCTCAAAGATACGGGGAAACCATTTAACAAAGAAGCAGCCATGGCCAAGTTGTTTAGTTCTGAGGTAATGGGTCGCGTGGTAAACAATGCCATCCAGTTGTTTGGCGGTTACGGCCTTATGGAGGAATACGGAATCGCCTGTTTTTACCGGGATCATAAATTGCTGGAAATCGGTGAAGGTACCAGCGAAATTCTGCGTTTGGTTATTTCCAGATTTATCGGATGCTAGCTAATGAAACTGGCCATAATATCAGACATTCATGGTAATTGTCATGCCCTTGAGGCGGTTCTAAAGGATATCTCGGATCAAGAGGCAGATGAAATTATTTGTTTAGGTGATCTGGCGACCATTGGACCACAACCCGGAGAGGTGATCAGGAAAATTCAGGCAGCGGAAATTAATTCAATTATGGGCAACCATGACCTGGCACTTCTGGAGCCGGGCAAGGCAGCTGAGTATCAAATTGCACCACCATTGATCCCATCGCTCCATTGGTGCCTGGACCGGCTGGACGAATCAGATCTCACATATATCAGAGATTTTAAACCTTATATAAAATTGGAGTTTAACTCATCAAATAATATACTCTGTTTTCACGGTTCACCATTAAGTTCAACAGATATCTTAACTACGGAAACACCGCAGAAATTGCTTGATAATTTTTTTTCCGGCTGTGATGAAAATATTCTGATCGGGGGACATACTCATTATCAATTACTACGACAATATGATGAAAAAATTATATTAAATCCCGGAAGTGTCGGTACACCTTTTAAAGGTGAAATTGCACCAAATTCTGAGCCAGCCATAAATCCATGGGCGGAGTATGCGATAATTGAAATTACAAAGACAGGATTAAGTATAAATTTGCGTCAATTGAAATATGATATTGAGTCTTATTTAAAAGTTTTGCAAGGTAGTGATCTTCCGGTAAAAGACTGGTGGATTAGCCAGTTGTGCTCCCCCGGAAATTAGCGAAGCGGTTTCCGGGAAAATGTGCTGCAGGTTTATTCATCCGGAGATCGCTATGCTTATCTCCGGAGAAGGAAATTATAGAGGTTATTTCCGAGTATTTGTGCGATTTTAATAGACAGAATGAACATCTTACATACCATCTATCATACATCTTTTAATCTTTAAGTCGCAGGCATAATAATTGCATATACAATTATATGCCGTCAAAATATAAAATATATTCATTCTATACTTGTTACTTCGTTACTTCTGCCACTATTGCCTGGACACCTTTAATCACAAATCACACATCACTTAAAATTATTATAGACAGCTTAAAATATTGCCAAAAACACAAAGATTTAAAAATACATGGATATGTAATCATGCCTAATCATTTCCATTTGATCATTAATTCAGATAATGCCACAAAGATACCATCAATAATGCGCGATTTTAAAAGACATACATCACAAGAGTTATCAGACTATTTTTGCAAAAATTCACATCTAGCCAATTTGTTCTGGATTAAAAAATTCTTTGGAAAAAAGGTGAACTATCTTTGGCAGGAAGGATATCACCCAAAAGCAATACTCAGTTTAAAGATGTTTAAACAGAAATTATCCTATATTCACAATAATCCTGTGCGGAAGGGGTACGTACAAAAACCGGAAGACTGGCTTCATTCCAGCGCAAGAAATTATATCTTAAATGATAATTCTGTTATTAAAATAGATTGGATTGATGATATATAAACCACAAATGTTGCTCGGAGACCGTTACACTTATCTCCGGAGAAGGGGATCATTCTCACCCGGAAATTAGCGAAGCGGTTTCCGGGAAAATGTGCTGCAGGTTTATTCAACCGGAGATCGCTACGCTTATCTCCGGATAAGGGGACTATTCTCAACCGGAGATCGCTGCGCTAATCTCCGGATAAGAGCTGTTTGGCAAGTTTTTTGAAACGGATCCGGTTTGGCTTCATATTTTCCTTTTCATCAGGCCAGGGAAAATAGAATTTTGGCAGTTTATATTTTGGCAGAATTTTTATAAGGTTTTCAGATATTACATCTTTTGGCGGTAGTTTCTTGCTTTTAGTGCGAATAAAGGCGACCGGCAGCATACCAAACTCATCATCATCAACACCAACTACTAATGATTCCACTACAGTATCTATATTATTTAATGCTTCCTCAATCTCCTCCGGGTGAATGTTTTCACCGCCGGAAATAAACATATTATCCTGGCGTCCCTGAACAGTGAGATAGCCGTTTTTATCCATTGATCCGATATCGCCGGTACTGAACCAGCCGGTGACATCCCTGTCCGGAACTACCCTGTTTTTTGTAAAGTATCCTTTGAAGAGTGTTTTTCCCCTTACCAGAATTTCACCGTTTTTATCAATTTTGATCTCGCGGTATTTTAAAAGTTTGCCAGAGGTTTTTAAACCGGAAACAGATTGTCCGGGTTGTGTTGTCGTTATCTGAGAGGACATTTCTGTTGATCCATATGTTGTAAAAACCGGCAAGGAATATTTTATGGCTTTCGCGATCAGATGAGCCGGCACCTTATCCCCTCCTAATAATACCGCTTTTAATCGCCGGTATCGTTTAAGTGATATTCCTGAAATCAAAAGCCGGTATAGTTGTGTCGGGACCAGTGAAAGGTGAGTAATGTTATATTGTTCAATATATTTTGCCAGATCACGTCTGTCCCTGGCTATTACAAATGATCCACCGGCAATAAATGATCGAAACAAGATAGCCAGACCACCGACATGAAATACCGGTAATACCAGCAGCCATCGATCACTAACATCTACTTTAATATTTTCATTCGATCCAAGAGCACTATAATAGTGATTCCCCAGGGTGTGCAGAACTGCTTTGGATTCACCGCTACTACCAGACGTAAATATAACCGTTGCCCGTTGTTTGAGAGGTATGGCCCTGAGATCAGTATTATCAGATTCTTTAAATGAACTGTTTTCTAATTGATCAGGATCTCCCTGCAAATCACCACATTTTTGCAGGTCACCCGATATTTTTTCATTGCCAATATATTTAGTACAATTATTTTTGATCATTAATTCAGAAATACCGGATAAAGGAAGTTTAGGATTCAGAAGCACCGCAACCGCCCCAACCTGGAATAGTGCGAACAAAAAGATCACATATTGCGGATTAGCCTCGCCGATCAGAGCAATAAAATCACCGGCCACAATACCATTATTTTTCAGATGGCTTGCAACCCGATTCACAGAATTGCCAAATTCCTGATAGGTAAATATCGCTTCATCTGAAATAATAAATGGATTATTCCTATACTCATCAATGTATGTCTGAAAATCTAATAATTCGCCGGTCATATCAAAATCTTATAGTAATCTGTTTAATTTGGTGAGATCGATATTTTGCCGGTTTCGGTTTGCTGTCAGCAGATCAATTATACCACCCTGAATTTCAACTGTATTTTTAAGAAGATCATCCCCCAGCCATCTGATTGTATCTAATCCCATTGCTGTTTTATCCCCGCCTGCCAGGGCACTCAGATTTGCCAGCATTGTAATTCCAATACCTGTGTGAAATGTATCACTGATAATGGATTTGACACCCTGTTTTGATGCCAGTTTTATATATTCTTGTGTTTTTAATACCCCGCCAATAATTGCCGGCTTTAATATTATTGCAGCACACCAATCGAAAAGATCAGGAAATTCTTCTATTTGCGGGATTGATTCATCCAGTGCTAACGGCATCCCGGTATGCTTAAATAATTCCGGCAAATTTTTTGCATCCTGCAGAGGCTCTTCTATGTATTCAATTGCTATTTTGCTAATCCCTTTATAAAATTCTTCTACCTGTGACAATGTCCAGTTCTGGTTTATATCAATACGAATTTTCATCCTGTTACCAATTAACTCATGAAGGGATAAAATTTTCTGAATTTCTAAATCGACAGGCTCCTTGCCCAGCTTTATTTTTACAGTCTGATATCCTCTTTGTAGAAAATATTGTATCTCGTTGTAAAAATTATCCTCACGAGTAATAAGACCATTCACTTTAATTTTTCGGCAATTATTCTGTGGTTCAAGTACATGTGCCGGAGATATTTCATTCTGATTTGCAATGAGATCAAGGATCGCTGATTCGAGACCAAATCTGACTGAAGGATAGAGATTCGTAAATTCAAAAATCTGTCTGTTATTGAGATCGGCGACAATCTGATTAAGAGAGGGCAGTTGCGTGCAGATATTTTGAAGTTGTCTGAGAGATTGAGCATTGGTCTCAGTATGTAAACCGGGCAACGGGCTAATCTCACCATAGCCTTTTGCACCATCCGAAGTGGAGAGTATCAGAACAAAACCCTGCCGGCTGGTAATATTCTTTCGCTTAATATATAGCGATGTGCGGAGTGGCAAATCAAAACTATATATTTCCGCGTGTAGTTTTATGTCAGAATCCATCCTAATGAGAATATAATGCTGTATAAAAGCAAGATTTTTCCGGTACGGCCCAGTACCTCATTCAATTCCGCATTGATTTCATTCAGAAAGACAGCTTTAATTGAGGGTAATGCGAAAAGAAATACAAAAATACCAGCCAGGGCATACGGGTGATGCGGTTCCAGATAGAGCAGAACAAGTGGAATAATGCATAAAGCGATCAATATCGTGATTAGATATTCCATGCGTGTAAATGCAATGCCAAACCTGACGGCAAGTGTTCTTTTGCCCGCCTTGCGATCTGTATGAATATCGCGGAGATTATTTACAGTCAATAATGCGGTGGAAATCAATCCCGGTGATAAGCCGGCCAATATTACAGGCCAGGTGATATCGAGTGTCTGGACATAATATGTTCCGCCAACTGCTACCGGCCCAAAAAATATTAGCACAAAAATATCTCCAAGACCATTATAACCCAGCGGATAAGGTCCGCCGGTATATAAGATACCAAAAATGATAGACAAAATTCCAATAATAAAAATTGGCCAACCGGCCCGGTAAATCAGATAAAGCCCTACCAGGAATGCTAATAAGAAAACAATTATAAAAGCATTCCGCATAACTATTGGTTTGATCAATCCTGCTTCTGTTGCTCTTACTGGTCCCAGCCGGTCTTTAGTGTCGGTACCCTTCTTAAAATCGAAATAATCATTGGCAAAATTAGTTCCGATTTGAATCAGGATTGCTCCCATAAACGCCACAAATACGGATAATAAGTGAAATTTACCATCGCTGAAAGCCATGGCACTGCCAATAATTACAGGAGCGACTGCCGCCCACAGGGTT
>CAYULK010000192.1:0-6404 GCA_964445625.1 uncultured Calditrichota bacterium | reverse complement strand
CCGGAAACACCGGAAAAGTAATAGCAAACGCGCTTTTGGACGCTGGGAAAAAGTACGGATAATAGGCCGTGATGCGGGAAAGGTAAAAGATTTAACTGACAAAGGCGCGGAGGCAGCAATTGGTAATATCGAGGATGTCGAATTTTGTAACGGACAATTACCGCGGTTATCAAAATCGTGTAGCCGATGCCCAGATTGAGGCGGCAAAAAATGCGGGCGTCAAATACATTCTCACTCTCAGCAGCGTCGGAGCTCATTTAACGGAAAAAGCAGGTGTTGTTCAGGGACTGGCTGATATGGAACAAAAATGGGATGCGGTTGAAGGAATAAACGTACTCCATTTACGCCCGTCATATTTTATGGAAAACACCCTGGGGCAAATAGATACGATAAAAAATATGGGTATTATGGGGTCGCCTATGAAAGGCGATCGGTAAGGAAGATTTAAAGTACGTTGAATTTCCTTTCCAGGACACAAAAAAAGCTATGATGGAAGGCTGGGGTTTTTCCGAAAATGTAGCCGATGCGTTCGGGGAATTTATGCAAACGGCCAACGCCGGACATCTTTTTGAAGACGCAAAACGCACAGAACAGAATACCACACCGACTTCACCGGAAGAATTTGCCCGGGTTTTTGCCCAGGTCTACAATTCATAAGCCAAAGAGAATCCGGTTTTTTTGAGTATCACCGGACATAAATTACACTCTTGAAAATTGTTTCATAATAAACTACTTTGTCAAAAACAAATGTACATGAATTAATATTCAGGAGGTTTTATAATGGCAACATATGAATGTTCAAAATGCGGTATGGCGGTAAACGCCACATGTGCCAAATGTGATGCACCGCTGGTTGATGATATCCTTAAATTGGATGACGGAACAGAAGTCCAGATTTCAAAATGTCCCAATGGTCATGGCAAGATAAAATCCCCCATGTGTTGTGGTCAGGATATGAGCTGTTCAGTCGGTTAAGTCTTAATGATTATTTAACCTGGATAATTCCTAGCGCAGCATGAGGTTGCAAACAAAAAAAAGAAGTCCCGCGCCAAAGGCGGGCAAGCACGGATTACACTGATTAGCACGGATTAAAAAATATATTATAAAAAAATCCGCGAGAATCAGCCTTATCCGTGTAATCCGCGTGCCATAAATATCGTTGCATCATTGCAATATATATTCTCGAAATGTAAAATTTTTGCTAATCTCCCAGGCGATCCGTTGGAAATAACAAAGTTTTAGGCTATAATAGCATTGTCTGGTCTTTAATACCGATGATCTCGATTTAAAAGAGAAATCAGTATGCTGCAAATTTCCCGGAGAGTAAGTATCCCGGATAGTGAAATTGAAATCACTGCTATTCGTTCCCGTGGTGCCGGTGGACAGAATGTTAATAAAGTGTCCACCGCAGTGCACCTGCGTTTTGATATAAACAAATCTTCGCTGCCCGAACTGTATAAAGCGCGTCTTCTTAAGTTACATGATAAGCGCATTACCCGTGACGGTATTATTATCATTAAGGCTCAACAGGAGCGAAGTCAGAAAAGTAACCGGGATATAGCGCAGGCACGGTTGCAGAAACTGGTAAAAAGTGTTTTAGTCACACGTAAAAAAAGGATTCCTACCCAGCCAACAAAAGCTTCTAATATAAAACGTCTCGAAAAGAAAGCGAAACGTGCCAAAATAAAAGTATCGCGGGGTAAAGTTAATGTTGAAGAATAAAAAATTCTACTGGCAACCATTATCATAATAACAATTTGGGCATAAAGTTTGCTTCAGATAGTGCATGATTCTGCCAGAACGGAAACGATTACGGCTTAAGGATTATGACTACACTTCAGCCGGTGCTTATTTTGTGACTATCTGCGTACACCGTCAGTTTCAGCATTTCAATATCTTTGGAAAAATTGAAGATCAGAAATTGAAATTGAATGAATATGGTGAAATTGTTTCGGCTTGTTGGGCAGATCTACCAAATCATTATTTTAACATTGAATTGGATGAATATATAATAATGCCCGATCATGTTCATGGAATTATTAAAATAATTAATGATCGTGTCCCAAATGATGTTGTACGGAACCACGATAATGTAGGGAACGGTTTCAAACCGTTCCCTACGCCATCATCATCATTTAAACCGGTCCGTACATCATCATTAGGGATTAAAAAACACGGATTGCCGGAATTTATCCGGGGATTTAAAACATTTTCTTCACGCCGTATTAATGAATCAAAATTCAAACAACGATTCCAATGGCAAAAATCTTATTATGACACCATTATCGGCAATAAAATCACATTATATGCAATTCGTCAATATATCAAAAACAATCCTAATAACGCGGATATGTGTGATTATATAACATAAATTTATACATCATCATATTCGGTATCAAACACAAATCATTCGTCAACCAATGAAAACGCATACAACATATCGCGGCCAATTTGCCGGCATCTCTCGGCATATTTGGCTTTTTCCTGATCGGTATTATCAAAAATTTTTGGATCATTATAAGGAATTGAGATTCGCTCATCAGCACCGATAACAACCGGACAGGCTTCGTCTGCATCTGAACAGGTCATTACCGCGCAAAATTCTTTCTGTGGGTTAAATGCATCTGAGTATTTTTTTGAAAATGCAGTTATTTTCTCTGCATCCTGCGCAAAGGTGACCAGGTATTTTGGATTGCTGGTCGTATCCTGTGGCACAATATCTATGCCAACATTTCGTAATGCCTGAACGGCACGCAGATTAAATGCCGAGGCTTCTGTCCCACCGGAAAATGTTTTCACATTTTTAAGACCATTCAGATGAGCGGCAATTTGCGCCCAAATATGTGAGAAATGACTGCGTCGGGAATTATGGGTACAGATAAATGTAAAACAGACAGGTTCTGTACTACTCTTTTTAGATATATAGTCGGCAATTTTTTTCAGCTCGGCTTTTCGCCTATTGTCTATCTGATCATATTCACCAATCCGTTCTTCAATATATTTATTCAACTTTGAGTGCATTTTCCACCTCCCAAAATTTTGTTAATCAGAAAGATTATTTCTACCCTGAACCATTCATAATACAGCACGAGGCTGCAAGCAAAATTTTATTAGCCACTGATTAACACGGATTACTTAACCGCAACGACGCAATGGAGACATATTTATCGGGGTTCGCGTCATAGCGGTAAAATAAATCACTAACACTTTTGTAAACTTTGCTAAAAAAACAAAGTTTTTGGCTACGAATTATTCAAGTTAATATAATAATGTAACTTTTAACATTATATTTTGAAGTAGGCGATTGGCTGAAATCTGTGGCCTATTGCAAATTGCCTATCGCTTATCGCCTATCGTTCACATAGTTCCCAATTACTAATTATTTCTTTATTTTCGCCCGATATTGAACTCACAATTTTGTTTTTCTTGAAAAAAACAGCCCTAATCTCTAAGTTTAAAGATAACACATTGAGATTTATCTTTATAATGGTATTTTTAAATTTATGTCTATTATTAAACAAGGATAAAATATGCTCCAAACCCAGACATATATTGACCGCAGAAAAAAACTAATTGATTCAATTGACTCAGGATTGCTGCTTTTTCTTGGCAATGATGAAAGTCCCATGAATTATGCGGATAATCCATTTGATTACCGCCAGGATAGTTCATTCCTGTATTATTTTGGATTGGATATACCCGGTCTGGCTGTTATTATCGATGTGGATGAGGGCCGGGAAATTATTTTTGGCGATGATATTTCAATTGAAATGACTGTCTGGATGGGACCTCAGCAACCTTTGATTGAAAAATGTGAACGTGCAGGTGTAAAAGAACTGATGCCCTACTCCAATCTGGCTGATTTTCTCAGCCAGGCAAAAACCAAAAAAATTCATCATCTTCCGCCATACAGGGGAGAAAATATTCTGAAACTTCAGGATTTGCTGGGCATAAATCACCATCATCAACCTGAAAGTGCTTCACTGGAATTTATACAAGCAATCGTAAATCAAAGAATTTATAAATCAGCCGAAGAAATGATCGAAATGCACGAAGCGGCAACAATTACGGCTGAGATGCATTTGGCGGCAATGAAATATGCCCGGCCGGGAATGAAGGAATATGAAATAGTTGGTAAGGTGATTGAAGTTGCCAGAGCGCATAATGGTATGCTTGCTTTTCCGGTTATTTGCACAATTAACGGCCAAACATTGCATAATCATTATTATGGCAATACGCTGAAAAGTGGTGATATGCTCTTTCTGGATGCCGGTGCTGAAAATAAAAATCACTATGCCGGCGATTACTCGCATTCTTTCCCGATAGATAGCAAATTTACAGAAGAGCAAAAAGAGATCTATAATATTGCACTCAATGCACATAGAGCAGCAGTAGATAAAGTTAATCCCGGTACGGCAATGAAGGATGTACACTATGCGGCTGCCGGTTCAATTGTAAATGATCTGAAAACCCTGGGACTGATGCAGGGGGATACGGAAGAGGCAGTTGTCTCAGGTGCCTATGCATTATTTTTTCAATGTGGAACCGGGCATATGATCGGACTGGATGTCCATGACATGGAGGATCTGGGTGAACAGTATGTCGGTTTTGCTAAACCTGAGGACAAAGAAACAGAATTGTTTGGCTTAAAATCATTACGCCTGGGCCGGGAACTTGAGCCCGGATTTGTCATAACGATTGAACCCGGAATATATTTTAATCCACAACTGATTGCCATGTGGAAAGCAGAGCACAGGTTTGCGCAGTTCATAAATTATAATAGGGCACAGGAGTACCAGCATCGCGGCGGATACAGATCTGAAGAGGAGTTCTTAATAACACAGGACGGCAAAGAATTGGTAGGGAAAGATGTACCAAAGGAAATAAATGATATTGAAGCGATCAGAGAATATATTTGATGTAATTACAACTGAATATATAAAAACTTTTACGACTACCTATTAAATATAGGGAAGATAAAATGAAGACCAAAAATATCTTATTAACCGCTCTCTTAATTATATTACCCTGGATTGTCTCAGGTCAATCTGTTGCAGAAGACATCCGTGTTAAAAATGCTTTAAATTTGATCGAAAAATGGATTGAATCACAGTCCGCTTATGATCAGATTCCGGGAATATCAATGGCTATCGTACACGACCAGAATATAATCTGGCGTTACGCGACCGGTTATGCTGATCCGGAGAAAATGACACTGACAACTACGAAAACTATTTACAGTATCTGCTCGATATCCAAACTATTTACCAGTATTGCTCTCATGCAGCTGCGTGATCAGGGATTGCTCCGTCTTGATGATCCGGTTAGTAAACATCTGCCCTGGTTCAATATAAAGCAGGCATATCCGGATAGTCCGCCAATTACGATTGAATCCATGCTTACTCATTCATCCGGTCTGCCACGTGAATCGGATTATCCGTATTGGAATGCTCCAAAATTCGATTTTCCGGCGCGTGAAAAAATGATCAGCCAATTAAAAAATCAAAAAACCCTGTATCCGGCCTATACTTACTATCAATATTCAAATTTGGGATTAACTCTGGCTGGTGAAATTGTAGCTCGGGTTTCCGGGCAGGATTATGAGACATATATTACAGAGAATATCATTAAACCGCTGGGTTTGGAAGATACCCGGCCCTATATGCCGCAGGATTTACATGGCACCCGTCTGGCCATTGGATACAGTGCAAAAACCCGTGAGGGTGACCGGGAAAAGATGCCCTTTTTTCAGGCTAACGCTATCGCACCTGCAGCTGGTTTTTCATCCACCGTCGAAGATCTGGCCAAATTTGCCGCCTGGCAGATGCGTTTACTTGAAGGGGGCAAAAACGAAATTCTGCAAAGCAATACTTTGAAGGAAATGCAGCGCGTGCATTGGCTTGATGCGGATTGGGAAGCAACACGGGGACTGGGATTTGGAGTTTATCGAAGAAACGATATCACTTTTGTCGGACATGAGGGAAGCTGTCCTGGCTACAGATCTGCGGTAATGCTTCAGGCAAAAAACAAAACTGCTGTCATATTCATGGCTAATGCCCTTGGAGTGGATGCCGGTAGTTACGCACGGGGCGCCTACAGAATAATTTTACCGGCGATAAATGCAGCCCTTGATTTATCCGAAACCGGCAAACCGACAGAAGCCGGATTATTGAAATATACAGGAACTTACACTTATGATCCCTGGGGTGGTGAGGTGGCTGTTATTCCATGGAAAGGGGATCTGGCCATGGCATATTTCCCCGATGAGAATCCACCCACAGACCTTACAAAGTTAAATCAGATTGAGAATAACAGGTTTCAGCGTATTCGTGATGACGGTGAACCGGGGGAGGAAATTGAATTTGTACTGTATAAAACAGGTAATGTGATCAGTATAAAGCAAC
>CAYULK010000191.1:0-6424 GCA_964445625.1 uncultured Calditrichota bacterium | reverse complement strand
GGCCTTAAATTGTGGTGTTTTTTTCTTGACCGATTTCATATAAATAAATTGGCCGGCTAAGATTATAGTAAAAATTACATAAAACAAACCGCCGGAGATAAATGCCCAGGTTTCCTTGCTCATATAATAGGCAGAATATACGATAAGCACAGTATGACCCAAAAAGAGAAAAAATAGGATACGGGTCAGTTGCTGTATCATTTTCAGCTGCGGTTGATTAATTTGCATATCTTTTAGATAGCGTTTACCCAGCATCAATAATATCGGCTTATCAGAAAAGGCATGTACACCCAGAAGGACAACCAGGATGCTCTCAATAAGCGCGGGTTTTAGTTTGAAAAATATATCATTTTCAAGTATCAGCGATATCCCACCCAATGTGATTATCAAAATGACATCGAATAGAATAAATTTTTCCACCAAACGGTAGCGTAAATAATAATAGAGAAACTCAACAAATCCGACCGCAATGGCAATAATCAGAGCTGCCTCGGTACCATATATCTCATCGGCGACTATAAAAATCAGCAGCGGAATAAAACCAATAGTGAAGTTTTTCAGAATCGTTTGTTTATTCATACAGGATAGAATATAGCTGTCAACATGAAATTATGCAAGAAGGTGCGCAATAGGATCGGGTTTAATAAAAATAGCCAAAATCAATTTGTACACAAATTATATTATGAGTATATTTAATGATCATAGGTGTAGCATGATTAATATGCAAAGGAATATTTTTGATAAAAATAAATATTAAAGAACTCAAGAATCGTGTTCCTGAGATTATTTTCAAACAGGGTCTGAACTATTATAAAGAGGGTAAGGTCAAGATTACTAATTGGGATCAATCTTCAGTAATCGCATCGGTACAGGGTACACATCCTTATGTTGTACGCCTGAGCTCAGACGACAGATTCTTTGAATCCAGCTGCACTTGTTTATATAGTTATATTTGTAAGCATGCCGTTGCCGCAGCCTTGTCAGTAATTGAAGATTATGTCCGAGAGGATAAAGTTGAGATTGACAGCAATTGGCGTGAATATTTTGAAAAACAAATTGCGATTCAAAGGGTGGATAGTGAATTTTCACAGGAAGTTCGCTGGAACCTGGTATATGTAATCCACATTCTGGAGAATTACTGGAATCTTAAACCAATAAAAGTGTATATGAAAAAGGATGGGACCTATGGACGTATCCAGGAACCGTCTTACAACGAGCTGTCAGAACAGAACGTATGCAATACATCAAGTGATCTCATTGCCATTTCATACCTGGAACGACTACAGTCACAACAATCATCCACTTATTATCGTGGACGTCTGGAAGCATCTTATTTGAAGTTTGGACTGGATGCCGGAGAGATTTTTAGTCTTTTACGAAACAGTGAAATCCATTTGAAAGGAGATAATGGTACGGTTGGTCAGCGTATCCGTTTTGGCCGCAGATCATGGCGCCTTGTATTCAGACTTGAAAATGTAAATAAGCATTATACTTTTCATCCCTATTTTGTTCGTGATGAACAAGAAATAAAAATCGACGAGCATGTCAAGATCCTTACCACCCACCCTATCTGGTTTTATAAGGACGGTAAACTCAATATGTGCTCCTTTCCATTTTCCTATCAATATTTAAAATCATTTATTGAGGATGATGTTCGGATATCTCTTTCGAAGGATGAGTACAATGTGTTCATATCAGACTATCTGGCTAAGTTACCCATTTTCCCATATCTGGAATTTCCACCCGGAATTGAGGTTCAGGAATTAACTGAAATTACAGGAAAGAGACTGTATTTAGAAGAGATGGATGAGCAACTTGTGGTCTCTCTCTCAATTCTGTATGAAAATGTCGAAGTGTCATTTAATCAGGCAACCGATCAATTTCTACACTTCGATAAAAAAAATAAGCAGATCATTCGGGTAAGAAGACAGAGAGAATTAGAGGAATCTATCAGAGATAAAGTCGTTGCCAGTAATATTATCGAAGATACGCCGGGCTTATTTTATGCAAATTTTGAGAACGCACTTGACTGGCTTTTTGACGGATTGCCAAAACTCGTAAGAGCTAAGTTTGAAATAATGGGTGAAGAAAGTCTCGCCCGTTTTCGAGTAAATCGCCGTAAACCAAAAATCAACATGGCATTGTCTTCAGAGGTGGACTGGTTTGACCTAAACCTCGAAATAGATTTTGACGGCATCGGCTTAACACTGGAAGAACTGAAGAAGGCCCTGCAAAAAGAGAAAAAGTTTGTTCGTTTGAGAAACGGTTCCATTGCCCAATTACCCGAAAAACTCATCCGAAAATTACAATATTTAATCGAATTCGGCCAGACTTCGGATGGTAATATTCGTTTTCGGGATCACCATTTATCCTTCGTTGATAAATTGTTGGATGAAGCAGATAAACGGGAAGTTGACGAATTCAGTCAACAAAAAATAGATAGGCTGCAGGAATTTACCCGTATTAAGACGTTTAAAATACCGAAAAATCTAAGGGGTGAACTCCGGGATTATCAGAAAGCAGGATATAATTGGTTAAATTTTCTGAAGGAGTTCTCGTTTGGCGGGTGCCTGGCTGATGATATGGGACTGGGTAAAACAGTACAAACGCTTTGCTTTATCCAAAATGAAATTAATAATAAAAATCTTCCTATTTTGATAGTGTCACCAACATCAGTTTTATTCAATTGGCAGAGAGAAATAGAAAAATTTACTCCGGATATCAAGTTTGTTTTACACTATGGTACCAAAAGATCACGTGATATCCGGGCTCTGAGAAATAAAACATTGATATTGACTACCTATGGTCATTTACGTCGTGACATCAATTTCCTGAAAGACATCGATTTTCATTATGTAATTCTGGACGAATCACAAAATATCAAAAATCCACAGTCAGAAACAGCTCAGGCAGCACGAAATCTGAATTCCAAAAACAGATTAGCATTAACAGGAACACCTGTAGAAAATAACACAATGGATTTATGGTCCCAGTTCTCATTTCTCAGCCCCGGTCTTCTGGGTAGTCAGAGTTTCTTTAAGGAAACTTTTATGCGGCCAATCGAAAAGGAACAAGATGTACAAGCAGCCGATACATTAAAAAAACTGATCTTTCCTTTCATTTTAAGAAGAACAAAAGATGAAGTTGCCAAAGAACTTCCACCGAAAGTTGAAAGCGTTATTTATTCTCCGATGAGTGATGCTCAGCAAAAAATTTATGATCAGGTACGTGAAGCTTATCGTAACAGCATCATTAAGGATATTGAAACCAAAGGATTGAATAAATCTACTATGCGGGTTCTGGAAGGTCTGACGAAACTTAGGCAGGTTGCCTGCCATCCCCATCTGGTTGATAATAGTTTCAACGAAGAAGCAGGAAAATTCGAAGCATTAAAACTAATGATCGATGATATCATTTCTGAGGATCATAAAGTACTGGTATTTTCGCAATTTGTCCGCATGCTGACTATCATTCGCGAGCACTTCGAAGAGCAGGCAATTGACTATTCCTACCTGGACGGCTCTACCAAGGATCGTGCGGGTGCTGTAGATAAATTTCAAAATGATGATCATATTAAAATTTTTCTGATCAGCCTTAAAGCCGGCGGTATCGGACTTAATCTTACAGCAGCAGATTATGTGATCCATTATGATCCCTGGTGGAATCCGGCCGTTGAAATGCAGGCAATTGATCGGGCGCACAGAATTGGTCAGACCAAAAAAGTTTTTGCCTATAAACTAATCAGTAAAGACAGCGTTGAAGAAAAAATCCTCCAATTACAGGTACAGAAAAAAGAACTGGTTAAAAAATTGATTACCACCGAAACCGGATTATTTAAATCACTAAAGAAAAGTGATATTATAGATCTGTTCTCCTGAAAAGTTATCTTTCGGTTGATGGCTTACATTTAAATCAATCCGGATATAATATCTGGAAAAATGTGTTACATAAATCAGGATTAAACTAAATGCGATCAATATTAAAATATTCATATTTTTTAATACTAATTATTGCCTGGAGCTGTACATCGCAAAAAGAACTGGTTGAGCCGGAGAAGACGACACCACCTAAACTCCTGGGAACCTACTTTTGGGCTGTTAAACCTGAGATCAACATTCGTGCTCAGAATTCAACATCCGCATCAAAATTGGGCAAAATAAATGATAGTGATTCTGTACTCGTTTTAGAGAATCAAAAGGGGTGGTATAAAATACAACGTGATGACAAAACATTCGGCTGGATTCGTTCCGATCTGCTTGGACCCAAAAAAGTAAGTGTCTTCGCAAATGCAGTAAATTTTGTAGATAGTTTATTGGAAGCTGATAGTACGGAATTATTTTTTGACAAAAAATTACTGCATCGCAGAATTTATCTTGCCTATCCGGCTTCGATGTATACTTCAAAAAGTAAAATAAAGAAGTCTACTGAAAAACTAGTGCGAGAATATCAGGTCGAAGTGTACCGGGGAAATGTTACAGCAAGGGTCTTAAAACCGGGTAGTCAGGATGAATACCTGACAATTGATGTTAAGGGTAAACAAAACCCGGATATAAAATTACCGGTGCTTCCCTTCGGTATATTATCTGATGTCGATAATGCTGCACCTGCCATTATTAAGCTGACAATTACAACACCTGAATCGGTTTCTGATAACGATATTATCACGGCTGCCAGAGACATCGTATCGATTTACCCAATCTCTTATTCAAAAGTAGAATTATTTTTTATATCTGATCAGGCAGGCTGTCGGTTGTGGTATTCAGAAGATGAAAACGGTGAGGAATACAAGCTAAATGAATGTCCCGAATGAATATCACAACCGAACCGGCAAGAAGTCAGGTTTTTGGTCATAGCATTGTGAATAGTGTGATTCACCGATTGGAACCTGAATTATTGTCAGTACCCATCTGATGTCATGGGACAGCAATCCGGAACCCTTGGACCCGGTTACGATTATTCAGGTAAATGCTGAATTTTAAGTTTGAGTATATCAGTTACCCTGTATCTTTTAATAATGATATTGCAGATAAATAGTCTGGAAATTACTTCCACCTGAAATACGTCCAAATTGCTGTGCAGTTTCGAAGATGGCAGATCTGTGATGAATACTGTATCCCAACCACCATCTTTTCAGTTCACCACCCCCAAATATATCGCCTATGTTGAGATCTAATGAAAAATCAAGATAATTTAGCAGATTGCTCGGCCGGTAACCTTTGCGTTCCATTTCGCTCTTCTCAACATAGGGAATATCATTGACATAGGATAAACCTTCTGCAGCACCGAACTTCCATCTGATCGGCCACTTTAAAGTATAATATAGCTTGATAGCTATTACCAATTCCTGGATATGAGACTGAACCTCTGATTTCCAATGCCAGACAAATCCGGGAGTTATATATATATCAATTGGTAAACCAAATACTTCATCGGTTAGTGGATGGCCATAAAAAACCGAAGTCATCTGGTTGTTAAATGTATCCTTGTTTGCATTAAATCTGATGATTTGAGCAATATCTGTTGGTGTCGCCCACCCATGAGCCACTCTGACATATGCTGTCGTAGTCAGTTCTTCTTTTCGCGGCTTAGACCTGTCGTTGGAAACACCGAAGCCTAAAAACACCTGCCCGTGAAAATCTCTGTTCACAAACTGGCTGTTACGGACCTGGCGGTCGAGCAGGGTAAGTTTTGCTGCACCAAATAAATAAAAATTACTGAGCAGATGATAATCAACTCTGACTGCTGCTGCCAGATCAATACCGCCATTAACATTGATCTGGTCCAGTCCATAGTAATAACTGTTAAATTTTTTACTCTTTAATTTTGCTTCAAAATAGGGATCAATATGGAATCCACCCTGATAAATGTCAAGTCCCAGACGCGCATTTCCACTAAAATTGCCATTCCAGTCACTTAACGCCTCCAGGTCCAGATATGACATGGGAAATGGCTGATATTTCGCCTGAAAACCCCAATCAACATTATCTCCCTGTACCAGGTTTTGATATTCTTTCGGAATGTCAAAAAACCGCAATCTTCCCAGGGCAGTAAACTGCCAGTCCCCGGTGTGATAAAAATGAAAACCACCCTCGAGGCCACGCATATAAAATAGTTCACCTTCATATAGAATAAAAGGAATCATCGTGGCAACCGTTCTCTCACCTTCTGTGTCAAAGGGAATAGTTGCAACACGGGCAACAAGACCAACTGCCCACTCCTGTTCCTTACGTACCCGGCTGGAATCATCGGCATATATATTAGAAAACAGTAAAACCGATAATACTAAAATTGTAATACATCTGGATACCATATGACCTCACTTATAATTTTAATAAAACTGCAATATTAGAGTAAAAATATTATATATTCAAGTGGTTGTACAGATATCTAGTAATGCCTCAGTGAATTGGGGAATTATGTTTAC
>CAYULK010000190.1:3390-6434 GCA_964445625.1 uncultured Calditrichota bacterium | reverse complement strand
AGAGCCGCAGAATCACAGAGTCGCAAAGAAAAAAATATTATATTTTTTCTTCGTGATCTTTGTGTGACCTTCGCGTTCTTCGTGATACTTAAATAATTTGATTGCAGCATTGCTGCGCTATGAATTATCCAGGCAAATTATTTATTTTTAACGCAATAATGAGAACATCATCAGAATAATCCTGATTTTCCAGGTGTTCCAGCACATCAGATATCATATGCGAAACTATTTTTTTAGCCGGCAAGTCATGATATTTCTGAAATGCATCACTTAGTCGCACCAATCCAAACATCTCACCACTATTATTTGTGGATTCTGATAATCCATCGGTGTATATCAGAAATGAATCCAAATTATCAAACCGGAGCTGCTCATTTTTATATTCATAATTCGCAACAGTGTTCAGCGGACAATCTCCGGCTGGAATCATCAGACTTTCCTGCTTCGCATGGCAAAAACTTATTAAAGGAGTGTGTCCGGCATTGGCATACACGAGGCATTTTTTATCCATATCGAATACTAGAAAAAACATGGTTATAAAAATATCCGGAGGTATTATTTTTGATAATATTTTATCTGCTTGTGATAAAACCTGGGCCGGTGATTGATATGTGTGAATTAATGAATGGACGATGCCTTTAACGAGCGTCATCACCAGAGCGGCTGAGGGTCCATGACCGGAAACATCGGCGATTAGTACGCCGAACTGATTATCTGATAATCTGAAATAATCATAATAATCTCCGCTGACAGATCTGTGAGGTTTAAAAAATGCACAGATATCTAATTCCGGCAGTTCCGGATCCTTCTCAGGCAGAAGTTGTCTTTGCATATTTTGCGCCAGCTCCAGGTGATATTCCAGGCGCTTTTTTTCCAGTGCCTCGCTTTGCAACTGTGAGTTATGTATTAACTGAGCCGCTTGACCGGCAATAATTGTAAGAAGCCGCTGATCATCATTGGAGAATATAGTTTCATTTTTCTTGTTCGTCATTATCAATACGCCGATCAGATTTCCCTTGGAAGTTATCGGAACTGCAATTAGCGTCTTGATGGCTCGTGATTCCTCCTCCGAAACTCTAAATCTTTCATCAGATGAGAGATCGCTGATCAACAATGGTTTGCGGTATTTAAGTACCCATCCGCTGATATGCGTACCCACCTTGTAACCGGGATTTGTCTGGCTCATATCTGCCTGCCGGATCAAAGTCCGGAGCGGTGAATCCGGTTGCGGAGTGACAAGCAGGATTGATCCCTGTTCTGCCTGTAATGCCCTAATCGATTTTTCGACAATAAGATCGAGAACCTGATCGACTTCCAGTGATGAACTGGCTGCCAGGGCCAGATCATTTAGCAGAGTAAGCTCTGAGATGGCAGATTTTAATTGCTGTATTTCATCATTTTGTGGCTGCAGATTGTTCATGTTTATGATATGATCGTGATCTTGAAATATGGAACGGAATGATCTTTGGTGTATATTTGAGAAATAATGTAGCATATCACTCAGAGTAAATCAACATAAAATAATACGAAGAGACCCTGAAAATAATTCAGGATTTTGACGCCAAAAAGTGATAAATTAATTAGTTTAATTTATTCATAGCGCGGTAAACCGCAAGTGACAAAAGTTAAAAGTGATCGATTTGACTAAAAAACTTTTATCCACGAATTACACGAATTGACACGAATTAAAAAATATATTATTAAAATATCCGTCCTGCCCCGTTTCACGGGGGAGAATCAGCTCTGTCTGCGTAATCAGCGTGCCATAAATACCGTCGCGTCTTGCGGTAAAAAAAATCTAAACCAGTAAATTTTAATCTGCAAATACCAGTTCAAAATTGTATATTTAGAGGGAAATGGATACAAAAAATAACGGAATGTTCTCATCATTTTTTTCTGATAACGCTCTGATAAGCCTCGAAGTGCATTATGCATCTGAGGGAACTTTGTGTATTCGGATTGATGAGAATGGCACCGATTATCGCATGCAGGTAACCAAAATCCCGCCTCCCTATGAGCTCAGTAAATACAATGGCGAGATGCCCCAAATAGAATCCCTGGAGTATAATTTAAAACTAAAAAAAGATCTGATCGATAAACTGATTACCGGAATGTCCGCCATCAGGATACCGGCGGTGCCCGAGTTCACAGCCGGAATTTCAGGATCAACATATATTTTGCATATAAATAATGGCTTTAATTCATCTCGTTATACCTGGTGGGACAAACCCCCTAAAGGATATGAATCACTCGGCAGGTTTGTTGAACTGCTGGTTGAAATGTCAGTAAAAAACGGCCGGTTTCAGATTAAATAGCAGAAAAAGACTTCGCAATGCATAAGTTGCAAAATGCAACATATTGTCGTATATTGCAACCTAAAAGAGGTAAGATTATGAGTACAGCAGTTAGAATCTCGCACAAATTAATAGATGATGCCAGGATCATATCAAGAGTTGAAAACAGATCAGTAACAGGTCAAATCGAATATTGGGCAAAGATTGGCAAAATTGCCGAAGAAAATCCCACATTGTCGTTCCGGTTAATTAGAGAAATTCTCTTTGGACTAGAGGAATTAGATAGTGGAAAAGGAATCGAATATAATTTTGGATAACTTTTAATGAAAGTAATTCAATCTCCTTCATTCGCAAAACGCATAAAAAAATTTAAAAAGTCTCACAAGGAACAACTAGATAACGAAATTCGATTACTTATCGGGAATCCTCAGATAGGAGAGGGGAAAAAAGGTGATCCCGACACTATTGTTTTTCATCCTGAAAAAGTGTTGGGAAAAGGATAATAGGCCCCAGAATCCAGGCTCCAAGACAGTCATTCAGGGGCAGTATTTATTAATTTGTTACACAGATATCCACTGAGAGAGAACGAAGCTCCAAGGAGGATATTTGATTTTGGATTAAAATCTTCTGTATTTTTCTGCAGCTAATTAATGCTTTTTACGAGTTATAAAATATTATCCGCGAAAATCAGCTTAATCCGCGAAATCCGCGTGCCATTTGCGTACTTAGTGTAACTTAATAATGACATGC
>CAYULK010000190.1:0-3290 GCA_964445625.1 uncultured Calditrichota bacterium | reverse complement strand
ATCCGCGAAATCCGCGTGCCATTTGCGTACTTAGTGTAACTTAATAATGACATGCTAATATATCTAAAATGCTGAACATATTATATACATTTTCGTACGCAAGATAATTGAACTACATTATTAAAAGTGTTAATATTATAATTCACTAAGATTAAAGGAGTATTTCCATGAAATGGCTTTTAACTAGCACACTTATTATTGCAATTCTTATTATGGTGCCCGTTATCGCACAAAAAACCGAAATGAATACCCAAGAGGATTCTATGCACAATGACAACCCGTTCTATTCAGATTATGATACACCATTTGGGGTGCCACCATTTGATAAAATCAAAGAGGAACACTATCTGCCTGCATTTACAAAAGGAATCGCCGAAGAGGGAAAAGAAATAGAAACAATCGCCAACAATCCTGATACTCCCACATTTGAAAATACGATTGAAGCACTGGAAAAAACCGGGAAACTTCTTACAAAAGTAAGTAATGTGTTTGATAATCTGAACTCATCAATGACTAATGATGCTATGCAGGCAATAGCAAAAGATATCGCTCCAATGAGATCGAAACACCGTGATAATATACTGCTCAACTTTAAATTATTCAGCCGTGTTAAATATTTGTATGAGAGAAAAGATGAATTAGAGTTGACCCGTGAACAGCAAGTGCTGTTGAAAAAAAGATATGATAATTTTGTGCGGGGTGGTGCGGATCTTAATGATGAGCAAAAAGTTGAAATGCGTAAAATAAATGAGCAGCTCTCTTTGCTTACCCTGAACTTTGGTGAAAACGTATTAAAAGAAAACAATAAGTTTGAACTGATTATTGAGGATAAGAAAGATCTGGCCGGTCTGACACCTGCTTCGGTCAGCGCCGCAGCCGAAGCGGCTAAGGATCATGGATACGAGGGGAAATGGGTTTTCACGCTTCATAAGCCCAGTCTGATCCCTTTCCTGCAATTTTCTGAAAAACGGGATCTGCGTGAAATTATGTATAAGGGATACATCAATCGCGGAGATAATGGTGATAGTTTGGATAATAATAAAATATTATCACAGATTGTCTCGCTGCGTGTAACCCGGGCAAATTTGCTTGGTTATAAAACTCATGCAGATTTTGTATTGGAAAAAAATATGGCCAAAACACCGGAGAAGGTATATGAACTTTTAAATAAGTTATGGAAACCTGCGCTTGAGGTGGCTAAAAAAGAAACCATAGCCATGCAAAAAATGATCACAGCCGAAGGCCATGATTATATACTGCAACCCTGGGATTGGTGGTATTACGCTGAAAAAGTAAAAAAAGCCGAATATGATCTGGATGAATCGATGCTGCGTCCCTATTTTGAGGTTGAAAATGTAATTAATGGTGTATTTATGGTGGCGAGCAAACTCTGGAGAATCCAAATAGTCGAACTGGGAATTATACCCAAATATCACCCGGATGTTAGAGTATTTGAGGTTAAGGAAGCCGATGGCAGTCATATCGCAATTTTATATACGGATTATTTTCCCAGAGCCAGTAAACGTGGCGGTGCCTGGATGAGCGAGTTCCGCGGATATTCAAATATGGATAGCAATCTGGTAACACCGGTTATAGTCAATGTTGGAAATTTTTCAAAACCTACCGGTGATACGCCGGCTTTGCTCAGTTTAGATGAGGTAAACACATTATTCCATGAATTCGGACATGCTTTACATGGTATGTTGACAAAGGCACATTATCCCTCACTGGCCGGAACCAATGTGCCGCGGGATTTCGTCGAACTACCTTCACAAATCATGGAAAATTGGGCAACCCACCCGGAAGTGTTAAAGATATATGCACGTCATTATAAAACAGGTGAACCGATTCCGGATGAGCTGGTCGCAAAAATAGAAAAATCAGGAAGATTTAATCAGGGTTTTGCAACTGTCGAATATCTGGCTGCATCATTTTTGGATATGGATTGGCATACACTCACAGAAACAAAGCAGATCGATGTGCATGAATTTGAAAAAGAATCGATGGATAGAATCGGTCTGATTCCGGAAATAGTCAGCCGTTATCGCAGTCAATACTTCAGGCATATCTTTGCCGGTGGATATTCTTCCGGTTATTATAGCTATATCTGGGCTGAAGTCCTGGACGCCGATGCCTTTGAAGCCTTTAAAGAAACCGGTATATTTGACAATACAACAGCCAAAGCATATCGTGATTTTATTCTTTCTACCGGTGGAAGTGATGATCCAATGGTTCTGTATGTCAAATTCCGTGGTGCAGAGCCCAAGATCGAGCCGATACTGGAACGGCGTGGGCTAAAATAAGATACTGGATACTCGATACTCGATACTCGTTACTCGTGAAAATCCAGTATCCAGAATCGAGTTGCGAGCATCGAGAATTGATACACTGCCAATCGCCTATCGCTAGTCATTTTGCGTGCCTGCAACGGTGGAACACGGGTATCTGCCATGTAATGTATCGGCAATATTATCCTGTCTGGTTTGTGGTACGTTTTGGCCGGTTAAATTTCCGGTAAGTAATATTAATCCTGATAATTCAAGAATATAATCGAGTATCGAGAGACGAGTTACGAGGAACGAGTACTTCTCAGCGGTTATAAAATATTTTAAATTTTACTTCCATCACCGGTCGATACCTTACAGTTCATATAGTTGATCAATTTGTTTGACATATTTATTTTCGATAACCTGACGTTTGATCTTAAGTGTAGGAGTCAGCTCATCTGCTTCCTGGGTGAATGGTTCAGGGTGAATAATAAATTTCTTTATGCGTTCGAAATTTGAGAATTTTTGCGTAAACCGGTCAATTTCTCTCCCGAGAAAATCATAAACCTGTTTATCCTGTAATAATTTATTATAATCCATATCAGCAATTTCATTAGCGCTTGCCCAATTTTGCATCAACTCGCGTGCCGGAACAATCAGAGCAGAGCAGAAACGGCGCTTATCCCCCAACACTACCACCTGCTCAATAAATTTACTTGCCAGAATGCTGTTTTCTATTGGCTGGGGAGCAATATTCTTACCACCGGATGTCACGATTATATTTTTTTTACGATCGGTAATTACCAGTAATCCCTCTTCATCAAAATTGCCGATATCCCCGGTGTGAAACCAGCCATTTTCATCAATCACTTCGCGTGTTTCAGCCTCCTTGTTATAATAACCTTTCATGATATTATCACCGCGGGCCAGAATTTCACCATCTTCAGCAATTTTAACTTCAACACCCGGCAGCACAGAACCCACCGTACCAAATTTAAAGGCATCCGGCTTGTTAAAGGTGAT
>CAYULK010000189.1:0-6439 GCA_964445625.1 uncultured Calditrichota bacterium | reverse complement strand
AGATATTAGGTTGAATATCGGCAGATTTCAATGTGAATTGTACATCATTTCAAGAAAGATATAAAAAAGGTGGTTTGATTCAATTCTTTTATTTATAATTTTGTATCAAATCATGATATTTCTTACTTATGATGAATTTTAGACATAATTTCATTAATGCGGTTCTGCTGATTGCCGTTGTGCTATTTGCTACAAGCTGTCAGGCACCAAGGAATAACCCGCTTGATCCTGAAAATCCTGCTAATAGTTATCAGTATATGTCAGGAGAAGTGAAATCTGTTAGTATCCCCTATCATCCAATCCCTGACGTTATTGTTTATTGGCCCGACTATTCTTTATCCACAGTGACGGATCAGGGCGGAAAATTTTCCATGGAACTCATTAATGCCGGTCCCGGTTGGTTGCATTTTACAAAAGAAGGATATTATCCCGATTCGTCATATGTATTATGGCATAATACGAGTGAACTCCATTTTGATATATTCTTAAATGCCCATCCCGTGTTAGAAAACTGTGAAGCCTATAGCATTATTGAAAACAGGTATCCGGCATTACAGACAGAAAGAATGCAGATTAACGCAGAATTAAGTGATATTGATAACGATATTGATTCTGTTTTTCTAAATATTGATATTCTGGATCAAATCCATTTATTAGCATATAATACGACCGGCAAACTCTACGAACGGACATTTTCGATATATGAACTGGATATCCCATCTATCGAACAGTTAACCGGACATCCGCTCTCATTATCAATAAAAGATATATTCGATAATATTCACATGCTTGAAATTTCATCAATTAAACGAGTGATTCGCGAAGAAGTAATATTTATATCGCCATCCGGTAATGAGATTACTTCATCAACACCTACACTCTCATGGCAAAAATTCAATCCGGGCTTCTCCCATACGTATTCTCTGGAGGTATTTACCTCGGAAATAACTCCGCAGATGGTATGGCATGTGGAATCATTGTCTGATTCATTATCAGAATATACTGTAGATATCGCATTGGTACCCGGGGAATATTTCTGGGTCATTTGGGCCATCGATGAATTTGGCAACCGCTCACGGTCAAAACCGGCTTCTTTTAAAGTAGAGTAACAGATATGCAGAACAAAAATCTGAACACATTAAAACGAATCCCAAAAGATCAGTTCAAACTTCTATATGAGATAAGCAAGGCATTAAATTCTGCAGTTTATCAGGATTCACTCTTTGCGGATGCACTGGATCTCGTCATCGATTTTCTAAATGCCGACCGGGGACTTTTTTGCCGGTATGATCAGAAAACCGAAGAGTTTAAACTGGTCATCGCCCGGAACATCGATCAGAATGATATTAAAGATCTTGACTTATTTTCATCCGGAATTTTAAAACAGGTTGTCGAAAAAAAGCAGGCTTGTCTGTATCATGATGCCCAGGACAATCCTGATATCTCCCAATTTAAAAGTATTCAAATCCATAATATCAAATCTGTCCTCGGTGTGCCGGTATTCTACCTGGAAGATGTCTGGGGTGTTATTTTGGTTGACAGTCAGGCAAACCGTCAGGAATTTACCGATGAGAACCTGACCTTTCTTGAATTTTTTTCCAGTCTGATATCTCTGGTATTTGATAAAATCATTAGTATGGAAAATCTGCGGGATGAAAATATTCTACTGCGTCAGCAACTTGAGGCAGTCAACCCACTCCCGGATATTATAGGAAACGGACGGGCTATGCGGGAACTAGCCGTGCTAATCCGGAAGGTAGCTCAAACCGATGCTTCCGTTCTGATACTTGGGGAAAGTGGTACCGGGAAAGAGCTGATTGCCAGGGCAATTCATTCCTTGAGTTTACGCAGAGAGAAGCCTTTCATAGCCCAATTTTGCGGATCTATTCCGGATACGTTACTGGAGAGCGAACTATTCGGATATAAAAAAGGTGCGTTTTCAGGCGCCTATACCGATAAAAAAGGGTTATTTGAAGTCGCACACCAGGGCACATTTCTGCTGGATGAAATTGCAGATATCTCAATAGCGTTGCAGGCAAAACTATTACGGGTTCTTGAAAACGGACAAATTATCAGATTGGGAGATACCAATGTCAGAGAGATAGATGTTAGAATAATTGCAGCAACGAATAAAGATTTATCTTCTTTGGTCAAAGACAAGAAATTCCGCGATGATTTATTTTACCGGCTTAATGTTTTTCCGGTGCGCGTACCCGCACTTCGCGAGCGAAGGGAGGATATTCCACTCTTAATTCAATATTTTGTGGAAAAGAATTCTCCTAAGAAAATAACAATCGATAAAAATACAATCAGAATGATGGAAAACTTTCCCTGGCCGGGAAATGTTCGTCAGCTGGAGAATGTAATTAAGCGGGCTCTGATTTTATGCGAAGATGATAAAATACTGCCACAACATATTGCCATTGAAGAAGAGGACGGGATCTCTGAATTCAAGGGTGAGCTAAAAGAATACGAACGTCTGATTCTAAAAAAACGCCTGGAAGAATTTAATGGTAACCGGACATTAACTGCAAAATCATTGGGCGTTTCGGTTCGCTGGATTCAATTAAAACTCAAGGAAATGGATAATTAATCCATGGCGTCACAGGACAAAAACAATATTCTGTTTGAAAAATTCCAGATCGTGGAATGTTTAAAAAAAGATGAATCCGGATCTGTTTTCAGGGCCAGACATTTGTATTTAAATAAAGAAATAATTCTGAAAACATTAAACAGAAATTTAATTGCAGATAAAACGATTATTTCACGTTTTTTACGTGAGGCACGTATACTGGCCGGTTTAGACCATCCAAATATTATAAAGGTTCTTGATTTTGGTAAACATCAGGAATTCTTATATATCTCATTTGCTTATTTTGAAAGCCACAATCTGCGTGTAATAATCAACGAAAATAAAACCACCGATGATCAGAAATTTAATATCCTGCGACAACTGGTTCGCGGACTGGCTGCCGTTCACGCTAAGGGGATAATACATCGCGATCTGAAACCGGAAAATATATTGATCAATCCGGCAATGGATGTGAAAATAGCCGATTTTGGTCTGGCCCTGGCTCCCAATGAAAATATTGTCACACAAAAATCCTCAGTAGTGGGTACCCCGGGATATATGTCACCCGAACAGGTCAGAGGAGAAAAGCTAACTGCCCGATCCGATTTGTTTGCCCTTGGTATTATCCTTTTCGAATTGTTTGGCAGAAAAAATCCCTTTATAGGGAAGGATTTAAATGCAACTTTAAATAAAATACTGCAATTTCAGTTTGACCGGATCCGGAACAAGACAAAAAATTTCCCTGAGATTATTATCCGGATCCTTGAAAAAATAATGCAAAACCAGCAATGGCACCGACTGGAGTCTGCTGAAATATTATTGAAGATCATTGATCCGGAGTCAATTTCTAACAAAAAATCTAAAATAAAACGAAAGTACATTGTACTTTTTGCTGTCTTTTCATCACTAATACTTATTGTGCTCTTATTGTCATGGATTTATTACGATAATTCCGGACAGACTGTAACGCTGTCTGATACTATATCAGCACCAGATTCTGCTCAGGTAATATCTGACCCCGGCCCGGAAGAAAAAATATCTGACAATATACCGGATCAGACAAAAATATATACAAAATCAACCGCAGAAAACAGTATAACAGCAACCTTGATTAATAAAAATGAAATAATAGGAGCGGGTAAACTCTTTCTTACCGTTCAACCGGCTGCAAAAATTTCAATTAATTCCGGAGAATCATCAGGGATTTTACAAGATACGATTATTGCGCTGCCATCCGGCACCCATATTTTACAAATCTCCCATCCGGAATATGCACTGTTGAAAGATACAATTCGCATTCAGAGCGGAGAAATTACCACATACCGCGTCAATCTTGATACCATGTGTGCCTACTTTCATTGTGTTGTTTATCCCTGGGGAGAAATATTTATCAATGACCGGTATTTTGCTCAAACCCCTTTCTTTCATTATATAAAATTAACTCCCGGTTCAAATATTCTGAGAATAAAAAATCCGGATTTTCGCGAATTTACAGATACGCTATATATAAACCGTAACGACACACTTGATTTACAAATAAATATGGAGAACGAGGTTCTAAAATAACAGATAACTATTAAAAGCTAACCATGGAGCACACGCAGAGAATTGAAATGATTAAAACTTAGTGGCTATGCTATTATAGCCAAAAAAAATTATTTTAGCAAAGTTTTTACAAATCTGATTAATATTTTTTAACGCAAAGACGCAAAGATTTTTCTCGCAGAGGCGCAGTCGCAGAGAAATAATTATTTTTAATATCTTTTTTAATCCGGCCGAAGGGCCCGTTTTACGGGTGAAAATCCGTGTAATCCGTGGATTTAAGTTTTTTAGGCATTTTAGTCACTTGCTGTTTACAGCGGTATGCATTAATCAATGCTAAGTAACGAAGAAATATAGATATTAGATTTTGGGCTTTGGATTTTGGACTTTTGATTAATGATTGGTACAATATTTGTAGTGGTTTTTTATTGGAATAATAGACTTCTGAAAATTGGGTGTTTTAGGTTGGATTCAGCCTCGAAGTCTCCAAGACTCAAAGGAGAATAACTTTGAACAAATATATTCCAAATGAAAAAGAAGAATTAGTAGCAACAAAAATTGTTGATGCAGCTTATAATGTGTATAAAAAATTGGGTCCAGGATTGCTTGAAAAAATATATGAGGTCTGTTTTTGTCATGAATTGAATAAGAGAGAACTCAAATACAAGAGACAAGTGGATATTCCGATAAAATATGATAGTATTATATTCAACGAAGGGCTGCGAATGGATGTATTCGTTGAGAATCTTATTATTTGTGAATTAAAAGCTGTTGATTAAATGAATCCTGTTTGGGGAGCGCAAATATTGAGTCATTTGAAATTAACAGATAAACATATAGGGTTTTTAATTAATTTCAATGTTCCAATATTTAAAAAAGGCATTAAAAGATTTATAATATGAACTTGGTGCCTTTGAGTCTTTGAGGCTGAATAAGTAGATTTTTCATAACTCTAATTGGATAAAAAGAAGTGAGATTATGATTAAATACATAACAATAATATTAGCACTTTTTGCAGGCCTTTGTCTTGCTAATGAGTGGCAGGTTGTAAGCAGAATGCCACAACCTGTTTATGGCGGGCAAACGGTGGCCCTGGGCAATTATATCTATATATTTGGGGGCTTCTCTGATTCCCTTAATCGTCCTCTTAAAACTATCCAGATATATGATCCGCTTGCCAACGAATGGAAACTTCGTGGTTATATGCAGCATGCCAGATACGGATTTGTTGCAGATAAACTGGATGACTCAAGCATTGTTTATTGCGGAGGTATGTGGAATAATTCAAATGATGTATTTTCAATTGAAACATGGAATCCATTTGCTGACGGAATCGGAAGAGCGGTGGTTAATGATTATAACTTAAATTTTAACCGTGTCTTTTTTACCGGTCATGTTTACGAGAAAAATCTCTTTCTTTTTGGCGGGATATCCTCATACTCTGTATCCGACAGCATTGTTCAGCCATACATCGTCCGTTATAACCTATCCGACAGAAATACAACCGATTTGCAGGAACAGTTATATCAGGGAACATTTTTACCCTATCATCACATGTCTGCCCGTATCGATTCCATAGTGTATCTGTTTGGCGGTGTACATTTTAATGTGACAAACAGGGTACTGACTTTTAATCTTATTTCGCACCAGATCGATAAAATGGGCAGGTTGTCAAGTGTCCGGGCCGGAGGTTCTGCTGTAGGTTTCAGGAATAAAATATATATTATGGGTGGGTACGATGAATCATCCAAGGCGTTAAACTCAATGGAGGTCTATTCCGTAACTGCAAACCGCATAGTTTCCAAATCAAGAATGCATTATGCCCGGAAAGAACTGATGGCAGTTGAATTTCAAGGCGCCATTTATGTCTTTGGCGGAAAAAACCGGTTTGATGTCTGTGTTCCGCAAGTAGAGAAACTGGATATTATCAATACGACAGGATTGACAGAGAAGTATGTTCCGGATCAGATACGGCTTTATGAAAACTATCCGAACCCCTTCAATGCTACTACTAAGATCAGTTTTGATATTCAGAAGTCTGCAAATGTGAAGCTTGATATATACTCGGTTGAAGGCCGGCTGGTCAAATCACTGTTCAGCGGATATGTTCCGGCCGGGAACCATCGCTTTGTATGGCACGGTAATGACAATCAGAACCAGCCTGTTTCATCCGGCATATATCTCTACTGTTTAGTCTCGGAAAATGAAATTTTCACAAATAAAATGGTTTTGGTAAAATGACCCCGACCCACCCCCTTTATCCCCCTCCCTGCATCCACCGCACGGTGGATGGAGGGAGGGGATTTAGGGGTGGGTTTTTTTCAG
>CAYULK010000188.1:0-6456 GCA_964445625.1 uncultured Calditrichota bacterium | reverse complement strand
CCCTTTAATCCCCCTCCCTAAATGCGTTTAGGGAGGGGGAAAGAGGGGGTGGGTTTTTAAGATATAAATATTATGACTAAAATTGAAAAGACAAAAACTCCTTTGATGGAGCAATATCTTAAAATTAAGGCGCAACACAGCGATGCCATTTTGTTATATCGCATGGGCGATTTTTATGAAACATTTTATGATGATGCTAAATTAATAGCCAAATTACTGGGAATCACGTTAACAAAAAGGGCACATGGTAAAGCAGCGGATGTACCCCTGGCAGGATTTCCATATCATGCTCTGGATAATTACCTTCATAAGCTGGTGGAGGCCGGGCACCGGGTAGCGATATGTGAGCAGGTTGAAGATCCCAAACTTGCCACAGGTGTCGTCAAGCGGGAAGTTATTGAAATTGTGACTCCCGGAGCGACATTATCTGACAAATTACTGGATACCGACAAAAACAATTTTTTAGCCGCTATATTCATTGAGGATGATCAGGTAGGACTGGCCCTTTCAGATGTTTCAACTGGTGAATTTCATGTTTGTGAAAGCCGAATGGATCAGGTCTATGACCAATTAATTTCCTTTTATCCGCGTGAGATTCTGATAAATACCTCCCAGGAAAACCAGATCGACTTTATCCGCAGACATTTACCCGAGACAACCATTACAAAACGCGACGAATGGATTTATACCAGCGAATTTGGCCGGGAAAAACTAATAAACCATTTTAATGTACATTCACTTAAGGGTTTTGGGCTGGATGATCTCAATTTAGGTGTGATCGCGGCCGGTGCGGTAATCCAATATCTACAGGAAAACTATAAATCATCACTCAGCCATATTAAAAATATCCGGACCATAAATATTTCAGATTATATGATTCTTGATGATTCAACCCGCAGGAATCTGGAAATTTATAGTCCGCTCAGAGAAAATATTGGTGGAAATACGCTACTAGATGTGCTGGACAAAACCCAGACACCGATGGGTGGCAGACTTATTCGTATCTGGTTGAATCAACCGCTTCAGAAAATAGAAATTATTAATGAGCGTCTTTCTCTGGTCTCCGATCTGGCCGGCGGGGATCAATTGCGTAAAGATATCCGGAATATACTTTATGAAGTCTCTGATATGGAGAGACTCATCGGTAAAATAGCCACGGGTAGAGCAAATGGCAGGGATCTGAATAGCCTGAAAAATTCACTCGATATAATTCCCCGTCTGAAAAAGGTGATCTCCGAATCGAAAACCGATTTACTGCAAAAGCACTTTAAAAAAATGACCGAGCTGCCGGAAATAATCGATTTGATAAGCAACGCTATTTCTGAGAACCCACCACAGACTATCACAGAAGGTGGTGTGATTAAAAAAGGATATAATCAGGAGTTAGACGAATTAACTGATATCGCTCATCATGGGAAGGAATGGTTAGCTACACTGCAGGAAAAGGAAAGAGTGCGCACCGGAATTTCCACACTAAAAATAAATTTTAATAGGGTCTTCGGTTACTACATCGAGGTCTCAAAAATTCACACCGAAAAAATTCCGGATGATTATTTACGCAAGCAGACTCTGGTTAATGCAGAACGATATATTACGCCGGAGCTTAAGGAAAAAGAAGAGAAAATTCTGGGTGCTGAAGATAAAATAAAAGTGTTGGAATATGAAATATTCCAGGAAGTTAGAAATACAATTTCCCAACATACAGAAAAAATACAAGAAAACAGCCGGCTCATTTCTTATCTTGATGTAATTTCCGGTCTTGCTGAAGTAGCATGTGAGAATAATTACGTGCGACCAGAAATAAATGATAGCCGGATTCTGGAGATTTCAAATGGCCGTCATCCTGTGGTCGAGCATTTTATGAAACCGGGAGAAGAATTCATAGGTAATAATGTATTTCTATATCCTGAAACGGAACAGATCTGGATTATTACCGGGCCGAATATGGCAGGAAAATCGACCTTTTTGCGTCAGGTTGGACTGATTGTATTCATGGCACAAATTGGTTCTTTTGTTCCTGCCGGCAAGGCAAAAATCGGTGTGGTCGACCGGATATTTACGCGGGTTGGTGCTTCTGACAATCTGGCCAGCGGGGAAAGTACCTTCCTGGTGGAAATGAACGAAACTGCGAATATATTACATAATGCAACAGATCGAAGTTTGGTTCTGCTCGACGAGATCGGACGCGGTACAAGTACTTTTGATGGTTTGTCAATTGCCTGGGCGGTTGCCGAATATCTAAATAAAGAAGAAAAATTACATGCAAAAACACTTTTTGCTACTCATTATCATGAACTTACAGAACTATCCTTTCTGTATCCGAAGATAAAAAATTATAACATTGCTGTAGAAGAGCTGGAAAATGAGATCATTTTTTTAAGAAAAATTATTCCGGGAGGAACCGATAATTCATATGGTATTCATGTGGCCCAGATGGCTGGTTTGCCCTATCCTGTGATCGAAAGAGCACGCGAAATATTGACCAATCTGGAAGCGAATGAATTAACCCCAAACCGAACTCCAAAACTGGCGCAGAGACAATCAGGACGCGATGTGGATCAATCGCAATTGTCACTTTTTAAAATACAAAAACCATCAGAGGTGGAACGTAATTTAAAGGGTTTGGATATTAATAAACTGACTCCTCTGGATGCCCTGGTAAAATTAAATGAACTAAAAAAAATGATTTATAAAAAATAAAATATTGTTCAATTAAAGTCTGAAGTTACCCGAATATAATTTTAAAACCTGGGCCTGAAAGCCAACAAAAGGAATGTAAGTTCAGCAAATATTGAAGATAATGCATATTTTTTTCTTGCTTTGTTTTTTTTTATGCATTAGATTTAATATTATTATATATTTAAGCCTGATTGCGATGGGTATATTTAAGGAGTGAAGTATGAGGACTGTTACGAAAAAAGACGTTGCTAAGCGCACGGCAAAGGTACTCAACGAAAAGATATATACCACTGAAAAATTCGTCGATGCCGTCTTCACGACACTGCGTGAGATTCTATGTGAAGCGAATCCGGAAGTACGCATTGAAATCAGAGATTTTGGTGTATTTGAAGTAAAGAAAACCAAACCTAAACCAAAAGCACGTAATCCGAGATCTGGTGAAATAATTTATGTTCCTGCCCGCCGTAAAACTCATTTTAAAGCTGGTAAACTTCTAAAGGACGTCTTAAAAGAACCCCTGTCTTCGGAAGATCAATAACAGCTAACTCCCACTCGTTTTTAGATTTAATTTCGAATCCCTGCCAATCGTATCCTGACTGTGGAAAAGATTGATTTATTTTGTATTAATAGATAAATTGATTTGTAATTTGCTGTCCAAAATTTGTTGATTTGCTCTCAAAGCAAATAAAAATAAAGAGAGTTTAAGGAATTATTATGGAAAAACTTAAAGTAGCTCTGATTGGTACCGGCGGGATTTCTCAGATATTTCGCATTCCTGCCCTGCAGAGTATTGAAAACGTGGAATTAGTTGCCCTTTGTGACGTGGATGAAGCGAAAGTTAGTTTTATTGCAGAAAAGTATAATATACAAAGTGTCTATTATGACATTGAAAATTTATTAAAGAAAGAAGAACTCGACGGAATTTTTATTTGCACACCTAATAATTTTCACTATCCGATGGCACTGGCTGCACTTGAGAAAAAGGTGCCAACTTTTATTGAAAAACCAATGGCATTGAATCAAATTCAGGCAGAACGGCTCGCAAAAACCGCGAAAAAAATAAATGTACCACTCGTAATGGGTATGAATAATCGATTTCGTGATGATGCCATCATTTTAAAAGATTTCCTGAATAAAAATGAACTGGGCGATCCATTTTATATCAAAACAGGCTGGTTGAGACGTTGGAATCATGAACCACAACAGGCGTGGCTCCTGGATAAAAAAATATCCGGTGGTGGCGTGATTATGGATATCGGAATTCAATTGACTGATCTGGCCCTGTGGCTGGTGGGACTTCCTAAGGTGAAAAATGTCAGGTGTTTTAATTTTAATGTTTTTACAGAAGGTAGTGTGGAAGATTCTGCGTTGGTCGTCTTGCAAACAGAAAACAATGTGGTTATCACAGTCGAGGTTGCCTGGCGTCTGCATCTGGAAAAAGACATGAGTTATACTCATGTCTATGGTAAGCAGGGGAGTGCATTTCTTAATCCATTACGTCTTTTCAGAGAAATGCATGGGAATCTTGTAAATGTTACCCCGGTTCACACTACACCAAGTGCAGATGTTTTTAAGAGTGCGTTTGCTAATGAAATTCAAAATTTCCTCGAGGTAATTCAAGGCAAGACAGAACCGGTGACCCCGGCTGAAGATGGAATTTATCTGATGCGTATCATTGATGCGATTTATAAATCCGCTGAGCAGGGCGTACAAATTGACCTGGAATAAACGCTTACCTGACCATGATATCAGGGATATTTTTGCTGCCACCATTCTTTTCGTTTTTTCCTTTCCGCCCGGACCTTTCGGTTTTTTAATATATTTTGCCCTGATTCCACTTCTAACACTATTTTCCCGAAATACACCAGGTAGTTCATTTCAGAAAGGATATGCAATTGGGATATTAATAAATCTGATCTCTTTTTACTGGATTGCCCCATATTCGATTTTAAATTTTGGGTTGATTGTCCTTCTGAATGCCATCCAATTCGCCATATTTGGGCTTATACACTCTTATTTTACCGGTTTTAAAAGGATGTATGGTTTGCTATTGTTTCCATTTGTCTGGACCGGTCTGGAATACTCCCGTCAATTTGGTGATCTTGCTCTAAACTGGTTAAATATTGCTTATACACAAACCTACTATCTGCCACTTATCCAGATTGCAGATATATCCGGCTATCTTGGTATAACATTCTGGATCTGTTGTGTAAATATGCTTATTTATCAAGCCTGGCTCAAGCGTGATAATATCAGGAAAACCGGAGTATTGGTCTCGATAATTGTTGTTGGATTTGGACTGTTGATTCTATACGGTTCGGTCAAACTTAAATCAGAAAGATTCTCAGACGGGCTAAATATAGCTTATGTTCAACCGAATTTTGAAACTCGCCGCACATGGAATAAACAAATAGTTGATCGGAATATTGATACCTTGCTGGCACATAATGTTGAATTATCTGACTATAAACCCGATATCATCATATGGCCCGAGACAAGTGTACCATATATGATTCGTAAAGATAGCAGTCTGTTGTCGAAAATAAAGTCTCATTTAGCTAAATTTGAATACAACCTGATGTTTGGAACCCAGGATTTTAGTGTGATTGATCACGACACGCTGAGATATAACAGTGTGATTTTTCTGTCTGAAAATTCCGATACTCTGCAATCTTATCATAAAATGAGACTGGTACCCAAAGAAGAAGGCCTGCCATTCAGAAAATTACTCGCATTAATATTCTCTGAAAGTACGTTGAACAAATACCTGACACCAGGAAGAAAAGCGCAGATATTCACTTTATTTACCAATACGGCCACTATTGGCGCTGATCAGACAGAATGGTATAAAATAGCAGGTGAAAATAAATCAAGAAAAATTAGCATCGGGACATTAATCTGCTATGAATCTATATTTCCCGAACTGGCCAGAGAATACCGGAATCGTGATTGTCAGTTTCTGGTGGTTATTACCAATGATGCCTGGTTTGGATTCAGTGCACAGCCTTATCAGCATATGCAGGTTGCAGTGTACCGGGCGATTGAAAACAGGATTTCTATAGTTCAATCCGCAAATAGCGGAGTCTCCGGGTTTATTGATCCGTATGGAAGAATTTCCGGTCAATCAGAAATATTTACCCGCAAAGCCATAGTATCGGTGTTGCCTATTACAGATAATATCACTTGTTATGCAAAAATCGGAGACTGGCCGGGGATTCTTTCTTTAATTTTGGTATTTTTTTCTTATATTTATCTCCGTATTAGAAAGAGGTGAGGCAGCAATTGACTATAAAATATCATTTAGGTAAATTCGTGATTTATTTTATTTGTACATTTCCCGGGGTGGCTCTGTCTGCTCAAAATAATATATCAGTTATCGACAGCCTGATTGGTGAAATCATTACGGAGGAAGTTTTAAATTCAGAAAACATGATCAGGGATACATTAAATGTTTTTTCGCCGGATAGTGTAAGTAGATTGACACGGTATACTGAGATTACAATGACAAATAAACTCCAGAGTAGTGGCTTTAAAGTCTATCGTAACAGTATCAGGAATGGTTTTGTGCTGGAAATTGCCCATGTCTCTGTATCGATAAAATACAGTGAGCCCTATACAAACAGTTTTTTTGGTAAAGATCTTTCTAAGCGGGATATTGTGTTAAAATTTATCGGACAGATTAGGTTTGGGCCGGCAGGACAGGTTGTTAAATCAATCTCATCAGAAAAAATATTTTCAGATGAAATAAATTATAATAATATTGAGGAACTTGAAACC
>CAYULK010000187.1:0-6489 GCA_964445625.1 uncultured Calditrichota bacterium | reverse complement strand
TTTGACGGGTTGGAGTTTCACCAACTGATATACAAACGCCTCTTGTCGTACCGAATTTCACGAATTAAAAAATATATTATAAAAACAATTAATTAATCTTTGCGATCCTTGCGCCTTCTTAGCGTCATAGCGGTACAATAAATTATTAACACGGGTTAAAACTAAAATAGTGTATAATTTATTATCATGAATAATCGCTGAAAAATCGGGATGGTTCTTTTATCTAAGTAAAACCAATTTGTTAGTTCTGACAAATCCTTCACCTGTCCTTATTTGGTAGTAATAAACGCCGCTGGCAAAACCGGAAGCATTCCATTCTACTTGGTGATTTCCCGCAGTTTGCCTTTCGGAAACCAGAGCGGCAATTTTCTGCCCAAGGATGTTGTATATGCTAAGTTCCACATGGCTGACGGCTGGAAGCTGATAGCTGATTGTTGTTGTCGGGTTAAAAGGATTGGGATAGTTTTGATTTAGAATCAATTTATGAGGAATATTTTTTGTGAATGATTCTTCTTCAACATATGTCATTCCACCTGTAGTGGTTTTTAAGATTTTCCCACCATCCCCAACAATCCAACCTGTTTTTGGGTTAATAAAGAACATATTATTTCCGCTGTAAAATGAATGAATGTCTTTCTTTTTATACCAATTTTCTCCACCATCCCCGGTATAAAAAGTTTCATCCCCTAACATCCATCCTGCGTTTTCATCCACAAATACAATTGATGATAGAGGACTGAACAGATCAGATAGTGATTCTGTTTTTTTATACCATTCGGTCCATTGGTAGTATTGTCCTCCACTGGTTGTTTTTGATACAAAACCATATTCATTGGAGCCGTCCGAATAAGTCCCGCAGAACCATCCGGTATCCGAATTTATAAAAAATATATCCTGAACTATATTAGGTCCGAAAAAGTTTAGTGAATCCCAGGTTATTCCACCATCGTTTGATTTGAATAAAATATTCTTTTGCTGATTTTCATCCATGCAAGTTGCTGAAATCCATGTATCCCGATCATTTAAAAAATATAGGGTATTAAATGTCCAGTTGCACGAGGTCGAATCAAGGCTTGATGGGAATCTACTTGTCCATGTATTTCCGCCATCTGTAGTTCTTAATAAAGTATTGTCTTCACCAACCACTAAACCCGTATATTTATCAATAAAATGAAAATCAGTAAATCTTGTTGATTCTTTTTCGAGAATTTTATGCCAGGACCAGGGAATACCTGCATTTGATGTTTTAAATAGTGCACTAATCTCAGCACTTCCCCAGCCCAGGTCTTCATTAAAGCCAAGAGAATATCCCATACTTTGATCAATAAAAAGCACTTTACGCAACTGATAATTTATTATGTCTGTATGATAATCCATATACTTCCAGCTATCTCCGCCGTCATTCGTACTCAGCACATGGCCATTTTGATAAACTTCAGGTTCGTCTCCCCACCAATATCTAACGCTTCCCCCAACTGCCCAGCCTCTATTCTCGTCAAGAAAAAACACAGAATTCAAATCTTCAGTCGTTACTATTTTTGATTTATCCAACCAGGTACGTCCGCCATCTTTAGTCTTACAAATTGAACCAGATTCGCCAACATAGTATCCATTATAAATATCATAAAAATCATATGCGCCAAACTCGCTGGTAAGAAGAGTATCAGTAAAATAGATCGCGCCGTCCCCTTTTCCGTATCTAGTTGTATCTTCCTGCCATGTATAACCGCCGTCATTGGTAAAATGGATGCTATACCAGGCAAAGCCCCAATTGGGTCTTATATGAGTAGCCCAACCATTGTTGTTATCTGTAAAGAAGATATTATCAAAACCAAAGTATAATGAATCCCATGTCACTCCGCCATCTGTGGTTCTTAAAAATTCTCCGGGTCCCAAATTATATGAAAAACTCATAAAATTTACGAATCCCGTATCCTGATCAAAAAAATGCAACTTGCAGGTATACACCTCTTTTGACGACAGTTCTTCTTCAAGCCAGCTTTCTCCGCCATTTTCAGTTTTGAACAGATAAGGAGTTCTTGTAATACTGTTAGTACCGGAAACCCAGCCAATATTTTTGTCTAAGAATTGAATTTCCTGTAAATCTGCATTGGGTAAAATATCAATTCTTTCCCATGTATTGCCACCATCATCCGTTTTTAGAATTACGCCAAGACGATAATCCGTATAACATGTTCCACAAATCCAGCCGGTATAATCATCGAAAAAGAAAATTGATTTTAATTCGGCATTCAATTCATCATAATAATTAATTTGCCAGGAATCTCCACCGTCATTTGTGGTTAAGATAACGCCGTTATGGCCGACAGCAATTACCTTATTTTCATCAATCACGGCGACGTCATTTAATCCATTCCCCTGTGGCCAGGGATTTTGCCAGAACCAGCTGTCCTGGGCTGATATAAATGTTGAAAGGAAAAGAATTAATAGTATTGGTTTCATATATTCCTCCTGTTCCTGACTCACTCATTTTTGTAAAACCAATTTTTTCGTTTGTACAAATCCCCGGTCAGTTTTAATTCTATAGAAATAAATCCCACTTGCATAACCATTGGCGTTCCATTCCACATTGTACATTCCCGCTTGCTGTTTTCTATTAACCAATGTAGTCATCTTTTGCCCAATAATATTGAAAACACTCAACTCCACATTACTGATTACCGGTAGCTGATAACTGATTACAGTTGTCGGATTGAAAGGATTAGGGTAAGCATAATAAAGTTCGAAATTGCTGATAACTGATGCATTTGATTTTTCATCGGAAATAGCAACAACTTCCTGCACATCTTTTAATATCCAGTTATCTTTATCCAGGATTATTCCTGTCGGCTCGTCTGCAACATAGATTTCGAAATGCTGCGTTTGCAGCGAATCCCAAACTACAATCGTTGTATCGCCGGAAAGCGTGGTTATCTGCACATCGATAGGCATCCAGAAAAGTCCCGTATTTGTTTGCACCTGGTTAATTTCCAGGTTGATTATGTATTGATCAGCGGCCGGTGTCGCTTTCCAGTCATATTGATAAGATGGATAGTATTCTCCATATATCCACTGCTGAAAAAACTTTTGCAGATTCAGGCCGGACACATCCTCGCACACCTGTTGAAAGTCTTCAGTAACCACCGTACCATGCTGATACCTCAAATCAGCATAATATGTTTTCAGGATATTCAAAAAAGTGTCATATCCCACAACATGCCTTAGCATATGCAGCACATAGCTCGCCTTTCGATAAGTTGTACTACCTCTGAATATCCGCCAGACATTGGATAGATCATCAACGTAAATTGTTCCTTCCCCTTTAAAAGCATCACCGGATATCTCATCATAATAGGCCGCTATGCCTCCCTCATATTCGCGCCACAAAGCCTCGGAATAGGTGGCGAATCCCTCATTTAACCAGATGTGGTGAAAATCTCGGCAAGTGATCATATCGCCCCACCACTGATGGGCTAATTCGTGTACTATTGTCATAATACTGTAATCCCACAAACTTGAGCAGGTTTGATGTTCCATATTAATACCGCCAAATTCAGCATGACCATATTTTTCCCTAACAAATGGATACTCACCAAAATAGGTAGCAAAAGCCTTTATCATTGTTTTTGTCTGGCTATAATTATAACGAAAGCCGGCATGGTTGTAATGTTCAGGGAAAACAAAAAAATCAATAGGCATGGTATCTCCGGACAGCGTAATATATTGATCGGAATAACGCACATACTCATAGACAGCTAATGAAACCAGGTAGGTCGCGATCGGGTATCTTTCTTTCCAGTAAAAAGTTGTTTTACCATCTGTTGTATTTTCAGTAATCAGAAGCCCATTGGAAGCCACAATCATCCCTTCAGGTACAGTTACTATCAGATCAACACTATCGGCCTTATCTTCAGGGATATCTTTGCATGGCCACCAAAGCCGGGCGCCGTATGGCTCGCTTAGCGTCCAAAAGAATGGCTTATTATTGTGGGTTGAGAATTTAAAACCACTAAAAACTTCCTGCTGTGGTTTACCATGATAGTGAATCACTAAAGAAAAAGTACTATTTGTCTGATAACTTTGATCGAAACTGATACTTACCATATTATTTGTATGGGAAAAAGATGCAGTGTTTCCATTACTGATAACAGAATCTACCTGCATGGTGTCGGCTAAATCAATTTCTACCATACTAAGTGGTCCGCCGGTAACCCGGGCGTCTATCCGTACCCAGCCGGCAATATTCTCCTGATCCGGAAACACTTCCAGGTTTAATTTGTAAAAGCTGACATCAAAGTGCTTATGGTTCTCACTGATCTTCTTGGCTGTGTGCATTCTGGAAAAAAGCCTGCACTTTTGCTCAATTTCATTTTGATGTAAATCATGTTGGGCTAATATTGTGCTGAAAATCAGTATTGAGAGTAGAATAGATTTTATCATTTGAAAACCCACTTTCTACAATTTGAAAATCAGTTTTCTTTTAATAAATATATTTTATTTCAATACAACCAGTTTGCGGATTTGCGCAATTTCTTTATCTGTTTCCAAACGATAAAAATATATGCCACTGGCAAAGCCGGAAGCATCCCACTCAACCTTATACTTCCCCGCGGAGTGTCTTTTATCAACCAGTAAAGCTACCATTTGCCCGATGATGTTATAGACGCTGAGTTTAACATTATTAGTAGTTGAAAGCTGATAACTGATAACTGTTTTCGGATTGAAAGGATTAGGATAGTTTTGGTAAAGAATTAATTGATCCGGAATAATTTGCTCAACGGATTCAAGAGCTGTAACAACAAGTTCGTGGGCTCCAATATCGATAACTGCTATGACGTCATCGATTCGTGGATTACCAAACAAATCGGTTTCAGGCAAAAACAGTGCGCTTGTATCAGGGTTGCCGGCGTCGATACATGGGCTGGCTGCAGAAAGATGAAGGGTTGAATCATCGTCAACAAATATGGGGTCGCTTTCCAGACAGTTTTTGTAAACGCCGCTATAGGCATACTCATCCGAAGCAAATCCAAAACCTGCCTTGCCGCCATCTACGACGCTATAAAGAAATGTCGGTTCGGAAGCATCATCCCAGAAAAAAATCTGGTTTCCGCTGGAGTCGGCGTTGTTGCCATATAGAATGGTGTTCATAATGGTGGGATCACAGTTTTTATTCACCGCCATGCCGCCGCCGAGATTGGCTGTATTTTCAACAATAGTATTGTTAATTAACATCGGGTTTGAATTTTTGAAAATATCAATACCTCCGGCGTCCTCATTAGCTTCATTAAAGGCAATCAGGTTATTGGTGATAACCGGATTACAATTCTCATAGCACTCAATTCCACCGCCTGAATGTCCGGCATTATTATTTGTAATATAATTATTAACAATGCGTGGGTTCGACTCTGCTAAATAAATACCGGCGCCGTAACCTGCATAATTATTAGTAATTGTATTGTTTGAGATTGAATTTTCTGATTTAATTAAAAATAATCCACCGCCTTTAAAATCGTAGTCATCTGATATTGTCATTGTGTTTCCATTAATAATATTATCTTCAATTTTACTCGTACCTGGCTGAAAAGCAACATGCACACCTGCTGCAAGACATTCTACCGGGCTGGTTAATTTATTTCTTTCTACCCGATTATTTACCAGATAAAGTACTGTTCCCGTACTGTTTAATCCACCGGCGGCAGCCCAGCTTTTCTGCGATGTCGCCTGATTATCGGATATGGTATTACCGGAAACATGTACTTCAGACAGGGGAAAATCACCACCAGACCAGAGGCGTATGGCCCCAATTGAGCGCTCATTTACAGCGAGACTGCTATTCGAGGAGATTATATTGTCCTCGATTCTTCCACTGTTTCCCATCCAGATTCCGCAACCCTCTTTATTTCCATTCATGCCTGTTACTTCATTATTACGGATGATGTTTTTCTCAATAATTGTATAACCCGGACCGCCAGGGCTTCCTGAATATATTCCACCGCCACCAGCAGGGTGATCTGAATTGACGATATTGTTTTCGATAATATTCCGCTCAATCCGGGCGCCTTCATTACTATCAATGAAGATTCCGCCGCCATAATGAAACAATGGCAAATTGGGTCTTGTAAAAAAAGTACCTGTACCGGCGGTTATTTTAAATCCTGTCAAAATAGAGTTGGTATCTGTACCCGCTGTGAAATATACCACTGAGCCGCTGTCCGCATGGCTGGGCCGGCTGCCATCGATAATAGTTTTGGAAATATGCGACGTGTCCCGATCCATTAAAAACAAGCTGGCTACCGTAATGGCTTTGCCTTTAAAATTGATGTTCTCATAGTAGGTGTTCTCAGCAACAAGCACTGTATCTCCATTATCCGCAGCGTTGATGCCAGCCTGGATAGTGGTCTGATCACCGGGGATGTTGATCACATCGCCTAAAACTAGCCCGGCAAAGAAAAAAATCACAGAAATAAAAATAACTGTTTTCATGATTCA
>CAYULK010000186.1:0-6544 GCA_964445625.1 uncultured Calditrichota bacterium | reverse complement strand
GTGTTCAGGTCAATTTCGACTTTTGAGCCGGAGCTGATCTCAAATTTCCGTTCGATTTTATTCTGGGCCAATAAAAGACCCGCATTAATCAACAGAAATATTGTAATGTGTAATGTTTTCATTATAAATCTCCTTATAAATATTTTATTGATTGTATCCTTAACTCTGCAAAAAACCGGTTAAGTTCAATAATTTTAGCAGATTGCTTCGTCGTTCATTCTTCATCCCGATTACGGGACAATGACACTTTTGGCTGTCATGGCGAGTGTTAGCGAAGCAATCTAACATTTTAACTGAGTTAAAGACCTAATCATATATTTTATTGTGACTTTAATTATTTTCAATATATTTTTTTGCCTTTATCCAGACAGCAGGACTTTTCTTAAGCTCTTCCATTTCAATGAATGGTTTTAATTCATCCGGATTAATTTTATACTCATTAAAATAATCAAGTGCCATCAATCTCATTCTGACAGATTCTTCATCCTGAAGTACATTAAGAAATGCATTTTTGATTTCATCATCTTGTTTATATTTGGTCAAATTACGCATTGCATTTTGTCTGACTGCCAGAATTGGTGCTTTATGCATCGAGAATATTAATGCCTCTTTAATCTTTGTGTCGAGCATATTCTCTGTGTACGATATAGTTTTCAGTTCTGTACCCAGATTGGTTGGATTCAATAAAGACTGGGCAATCACTTCTCTGACGAGGGGATCACTTTTATCACGAACCATTTCCAGGTGTGTGCTGACATCAAAACTGAGGGCGACTTCGCCGCTATTTACCTCTTTGATTTCAATATTTGAATAGCTATACGGTGAATTCTTTGAATCGGAAAAATTGGCATTTTCCTTTGCCAGAAAACTAATTTGTTGCATTAACCCCGTACTTATACTTTCCTGATCTACCGGGGCAATCCGGCCAAGGAAAAACCCCAGTATTAGTGTAAGGGCAGCAACAGCCATTTCGGGCCGGGTAACAAAATTGCGAATCAAATCGCTGAAATTGCTCAGCCGGTCGGACCTGGTATTCATTTCCAAATTCCGTATAGATCGCAACACCGCTTGGCGCATCGAGGTAAATTGCTCAGGAACCGGCTCTTCGAACGGAGACTCGGCCTTGATAAGGATCATATGCGTATCCATAATATCCTGATATTCCGGAAAATCTTTTACCAGGTTTTTAAGTTCCTGATACTCATCTTCAGAAATACCTCCTGATATGAGTTTTTCGATTAATTTTTTTGTTTTATTTTTTTCAGGCATCAGTCACCCCAAATTCGTTTGCCTTGAGATAAATTTTTAATTTTTGCAGACTTCTGAATAACATATTTTTAACCACACCCTCGCTGCATTTCAGGGCCGAGGCAATTTCCCGGATAGAGTAATTCTCAAAATACCGCAGTACAACGGCCAGCCGGTATCTGGTATTGAGTCCGTAAAGGCTGCGCAACAGAATGGTTCTATTCTCTTGTACAGGTATTTCATCGTTGTTTTCTACCTGGCCGGGATTATCTGTTATATTTTCCATATTGATATGTCTTTTATTTTTTTTTAACCAGTTTTGACTTTCATTAAATGCTATCCGTGTCAGCCATGTTTTAAGCTGGCTTTCTCCACGGAAACTGCTCAGATTTTTATAAACTTTAATAAACACATCCTGTGAAATATCCATCGCGCTATCCGAATTTTTGGTAAAACTAAAGGCCACATTATACACGTGTGACTGAAATCTTTGCATCAGTTGATCGAAAGATTCTTCGGAACCGGCACGGACATTATTGATTAAATCAGATTCTGTCATTTGTCATCCTGTTTCTTTCAAATAATACGGACACTGATTAGTGTAAAAAGTTAGCATTGTATATATAAAAAATAAAATTTGCTTGTCTGTAAAATTCATAAACCACAGAGAACACGGAGTTATGTAATTGATATTATTAGAGATATATATGAGCTCACTTTAAAAAGAGAAAAACCGGAATTGTCATCCTGAATTTAGTTCAGGATCTCTTGTTCTTATTGAATTTATAGATGCCGACCCGCTAGGCGGGCGGTATGACCAATAAGCTGTTTTTAGAGTGAACCCCGTGGTTCAGTTAAAGCATTGGTTAGTCAGTTGGTAGATTCGGATTCCCCAACTCAGGAGGAAATTAGTGACCTGAGATTCTCAATACTCGCCGCTCGATTCCGGATGTCATCCAATCTCGAGTAACGAGAATCCAGTATCTAATATCACTGCGGCACAACCCAAATATTGTTTTTCACAGCCAATTGAACATCATCCAGGAAGACAGCCTTGCCTGCACCTCCCGGTCGGAAATCGGTGACAATATCCACATGTTGAGCTGAACGGTTTAATATTCCTTTTTTATTCAGCGAGTCACACTCTGCTTTTCCGGGTTCTGATGCAGGATCATCAACATAACATTCCGGATAGCCGGCTCCAATAGCGATATGTAAAGTACCACCAACTTTCTCTACAAATAGTGGGTGTTTCAGCACTCTCTGGATTCCCTTATTCATACCCAGTGCAACCTCGCCCAGCCGGTGAGAACCCTCATCTGTTTCAATAATTTTTTTCAGGGTATCAAATCCCTGCAGCGAATGATACTCATGGATTATCCCGTCCTGAAAACGCAGATAAATCCCCTGAATGGTCGTACCGGAATACGAAACGGGTAAGTCTACAAAAATTTCACCTTCAACTGTATTGGCATCTGGGCTGGTAAATACTTCACCATCAGGAAAATTCCTTAAACCGGTGCATTTGATAATGTTTTTATCAGCAATATTCATATTTAATTGCAGATCCTTGCCGGAATCGGGGTGTGTGGTTGTTATCCGGATTTTACTACTTTTTGTCATCTGCTGATATATGTTTTCTTCCACTTTTTCCAGCTGCCGGGGGTCATTTGTTGAGGCCCGGACAATGATGTCTGTATACTCCGCCATTGTCAATCCTTCCATATCCGCAAAGCCGGCTGTAGGAAACAGAGTTAAAACCCATGGTTTTAGCATTCGGATTGATTTACATGGTTCATCAGCGAGCATGATGGCTTGAGTGTTTTCGTCCGGAAGATTTGCATAGAGAGCCGGATTTTCTGATCCCAGAATCTCAATATATTTTGTCATCGCATTATATCGTTCTTCATGCCACTTCGGCACACATGCGATCTGTTCCGGGCTCCCGTATTTAGCCATGGAAGCTCCCCATACTTTGCCGCGATCATTATCCGGTGACACGATATTTAAATCCGCAATTCCGCCGGCAGCAAATATCTTATCCTGGAGAACCGACATCAATGGCCAGGTAATGTGTTCACCCTTGAGCATCACAATATCGCTTTTTGTTATACCTCCAAGTGAATATTCAAGAAGAAAATCAGCCCAAATTTCCAGGTCGCTTGTTTTTATAAGTGTCTGCATTTATACTCCAATATTCAATAATTTGGTTAATAATTCATAGCGTTGTAAACAGTGCTGACTAAAGTTAAAAGTGATCTAAAGTGCCTAAAAAAACAAAGTTTTTGGAAGTAATAGCATAAAAGTCTTACTATATCAAATCTTTTATCCTCTGCATAGCTGCTGCAAATTTAGCCAGATCTTTGCCGCCGGCGCTTGCCATGTGCGGGCGTCCGCCTCCGCCGCCACCCGCCACACCTGCCACCTTTCGGATGAGATCACCGGCGTTATATTTTCCGTCCTTAACCAGATCATCTGTGATGATGCATACAAAACTCAGTTTACCATCCGCCTTTGAACCCAATAATGCGATTGTGTTTTTTGCTTTCTCGCGAATGCGATCTCCCAATTCCTTCAGGTGTCCCATATCAGCATCCGGAACTTCATGAACAAGCACATTAACATTATTTATATATTCTGTATTTTCTAGCAGATTATCTGATCCTTCACCGGCCAGTTTAGTTTTCAATCGGGAAATTTCCTTTTCAGCCTGGCGTTTTTTTTCGATAAGATCGATGGTCTTATCTATGATTCCATCTTCCGGAGCATTCAGCAGTACGGCGATTTTTTGCAGGCTCTTTCTGGCAGTCTGTAAATATTTTACGGCACCATGACCGGTAAGTGCTTCAATTCTGCGAATCCCTGAGGCAATGCTTCCTTCATAGATTATTATAAATGGCCCAATAGCTCCGGTTTGTTTAACATGGGTTCCTCCGCATAGTTCGAGGCTAAAATCATCAATCTGTATAGTACGGACAATATCATCATACTTTTCGCCAAAAAGCGCCATGGCGCCTCTTGCTTTTGCAGCATCAAATGATTCTCTGTCGATTCGAAGCGGCAAATCCTCCTGGATTTTCTCGTTTACAATGCTCTCAATTTCCAGTAACTGTGATTCATCCGGTTTTTCATGATGGGTAAAATCAAACCGCAATCTGTCGGGTGCAACCAGTGATCCGGCTTGTTGTACATGGGTCCCCAGAATTTTACGTAACGCAGCCTGCAGTAAATGGGTTGCTGTGTGATTTTTTTCAGTCTGGTGGCGTGAAACAGGGTCAACTTCTGCAAAAGCAGTTTTCGTATTCAGTACAAAATTCTCCGGCAGCCGGCAAATATGAATTACTTCTTCACCTGCTTTTTGTGTATCCCTAACGCTAATATTTGTATCATTCACAGTGATTGTTCCGGAATCACCGACCTGTCCACCGGATTCTGCATAGAATGGTGTCTCTTTAAGAACAATGTGTAATTGATTACCCTGAATAGCATATTTCACAATTTTTGTTTCAATCCTGGCTTGCTCATATCCGACAAATTCAGTGGCTCCATCTTTTGAAACTTCAATCCATGCATCAGAATCAATATCACTGCTTTTAAATTTTGCAGATTCCCTTGCTTTCTCTTTCTGTTTTTCCATTTCGCTTTCATAACCGTCAAAATCAATTTCCAGTCCCCGTTCAATCGCCATTACACGGGTCAGATCCGGCGGAAATCCATAAGTGTCATACAATTTAAAAACATCAGTTCCCGGAATGACATTTTTTCTTGCTGAAGAGATTTTGTTCACAATTTTCTCAAATATATCAATCCCACGATCCAGATTTCGGCTAAAGTGCTCTTCTTCGGATTTAATAATACTAGCCACATGTTGTGATCGTTCTTCAATTTCCGGGTATACATCTCCTAATGAGTCAACCACGGTGTCAACCAGTTTGTAGATGAAGGGATCATGCATGTTCAGTTTCCGGGCATAACGGGCGGCCCGCCGCAAAATCCGTCGCATAACATAACCACGCCCCTCATTTGCAGGAAATCCCCCGTCAGCAATAGAAAAAGTCAGCATCCGGACATGGTCGGCAATCACACGATAGGCCATTTGTTCCTCCGACTGATCATACGGAACACCGACCAGATCGCCTATCCGGTTGAGCAAAGAGATAAATACATCTGTATCATAATTAGATTTTTCGTTTTGCAGAACTGCGACCAGCCGTTCAAACCCGGCACCGGTATCCACATGCTTTGCCGGAAGCGGACTCAATTTACCATTTACGTCCCGGTCATACTGGATAAATACCAGGTTCCACAGTTCTATATATCTGCCACAGTCACCATTAATAAAACAGGTATGATCCTGGTCTTTTTTATCGCACATGTCAGGACCCTGATCAAAATGAATCTCGGAACAGGGACCGCAAGGTCCGGTTTCACCCATTTCCCAGAAGTTGTCTTTCTCGTCAAACCGCAGTATACGATCTTTTGGAATATCTGTGACCGTTGACCAAATATCTGCTGCTTCATCATCATCACGGAAAACGGTGGCAAATAATTTATTTTTTGGTATTTTCCACACTTCAGTAAGTAATTCCCACGCCCATTCAATGGCCTCATTTTTATAATAATCACCAAAGGACCAGTTTCCGAGCATCTCAAAAAAGGTGTGGTGGTAGGTATCATGACCAACTTCTTCCAGGTCGTTATGTTTGCCACTAACGCGGATACATTTTTGCGAATTAACCGCACGCGAATAATCCCGGGTACCTTTGCCCAGAAAAATATCCTTAAATTGATTCATTCCCGCATTTGTAAAAAGCAGAGTTGGATCATCGGCCGGTATGACAGGGGCACTTTTTACAAAAGTATGATCTTTATTTTTAAAATAATCCACAAATGATTGCCTTATTTCCCTGGAAGTCATAAATAAAATTTTCCTTAGTCTCAGTATTTTTAATGAGGTTAAATTTAAGTCATAAATACAAATTATCAAAAAGCAACATGAAAGTCTCTCCCGGAGATAAGCGTAGCGGTCTCCGGGAAAAAGAAAACCACAATGCGTGAAAAGAAGGCGCAAAGTTCGCGAAATAGATCCCGAACCCGGGATTTTCAACCTGAACTCGGTTCAGAGTTTCAACGCAATTACTTATTTTTTAGATTCTATCCAACGCCAGCCTTAAATCAGTCTTCAAATCTTCAATATATTCAATCCCAACCGAGAGACGCAGGAGCCCATCTGTCACGCCAATTTTATCTCTTTCTTCCGGGGAAAGGTAGACATGCGAAGTAGATGCCGGGTGAC
>CAYULK010000185.1:0-6558 GCA_964445625.1 uncultured Calditrichota bacterium | reverse complement strand
GCTCAGCGACCATTAGCTCCGTTTCCCGGCTTGCCGTTCCGTTACCAATTGCAATTATTTCTGTGTTATACTTTTCTACCATTTGACGTATGGTTGTTTTGGCCTCAAAATACTTTTTTTGCGGGGCATGCGGATAAATCGTTTCACCTTCAAGATACTTTCCGGCCTCATCAATTACAGCAACTTTACAGCCGCTTCTGAATCCGGGATCAATACCAAGAATTCTCTTATCACTCAGAGGTGGTTGTAATAGCAGGTTTTTTAAGTTAACTGAAAAAACGGAAATAGCGTGTTTATCTGCCTCAATAGTTAAAGAAGATCGTATTTCCCTGTGAATGGCCGGTGAAATTAAACGCTGATACGAATCGGTGACGGCATTAAGTATATCTTCATTAAATGTGGCATTCGTGTTTTTTACAAATTTTCTTTTCATTATCTGATAAATATCATCCGGATCAATTTCCATACTGACCTTGAGCATGCCTTCCTTTTCGCCTCTGTTGATTGCCAGCATGCGGTGTGCCGGAATTTTTTCAAGCGGCTCGCTATAATCAAAATAAAGTTCATATACGCGTTCAGAATCTTCCGCCCTGGCTTTTGATGCTAGAAACGCTTTCTTCAATGTATATTCGCGGATTTTCTTTCTTATTTCGGCATTTTCGGAGAATATTTCTGCAATAATATCCCGTGCGCCGGCCAGCGCAGATTCTGCATCTTCAACATTTTTTTCCGGATTAATAAAGCCGGCAGCGATTTCCAGCCTGTCTGCAGCTAATAGTTCCTGTTGCAGGATAATCTGAGCCAGCGGTTCCAGACCTTTTTCTTTTGCCATGGTTGCGCGGGTTCTCTTTTTCGGGCGATAAGGTAAATACAGATCTTCAAGTTCCTGCATTTTGCGTGTGGCAATTATCTTCTTTTTGAGGTCATCGGTCAGTTTGCCCTGTTCTTTGATCGATTTCAGAACCGTCTTTTTACGATCCTCAAGTGTGCGCAAGTATTTAATACGCTCTTCAATATCCCGGATCTGGTTTTCATCCAGGCTGCCGGTTCTCTCTTTGCGATACCGGGCAACAAAGGGAACAGTATTCCCTTCATCCAAAAGTTCCACTGTGTTGCTTACCTGGAGTACATTCAGGCTAAGTTCATCGGCAATTATCTGACAGAGTTGTTTATCATCCATAATTTATTCTTTATGTTATTATTATTTTCGCTGGAGAAATTACTAATTACTGGTTACTAATTACAAGAGGGAACTGTACTTCCCGGTAATTAACTTGACCTGTTCATACCGCAGCCTTTTGCTGCAATCAAATCATAAATTATTAACCTGATCAGTTCAAAAAACTTGCCACAAAGACTCAAAGACACTAAGAATCTGTAAAGATAAGATGTAAATTTGATTTGTTTAAAAATAGATACTCTTTTTAAATCATTAATTTTTATAACTTCGTAATCTTCGTGCGCTTCGTGGTTATTATTTTTTTTGATTACGGTGCTGTGCTTGAGATTCTCAAAATTGTCTGTTAATTTTAGATACTACCTGTGAGAGAAAAATCATGTTGTCGAAGAAGAATGTAAGATTAGTTCTGGATTTATTGGAAGAAAATTACCATGACACAAAAACGGCGCTGGACTATGGTACCCCTTTTCAGTTGCTTATCTCGACTATGCTGGCTGCTCAGAGTACTGATAAGCGTGTTAACATTGTTACCCGGGATTTATTTCCGGTTTATGCCAAACCCTCCGACTTTCTAAAGCTTACCCAGCCGGAACTTGAAGAGTTGATTAAAACAATCGGTCTTTATAAATCCAAGGCCAAAAACATATTGGCAACCTGTAAAATTCTTGTTACCAAATATGACGGTCAAATTCCTGTTACGCGTGAAGAGTTGGTAAAATTACCTGGAGTCGGGCGAAAAACCGCTAACGTGGTTCTAAGTATCACAACTGATTTTCCGGCCATTGCGGTTGATACGCATGTATTCCGGGTTTCCAACCGGATCGGTCTGGCCAGGGCAAAAGATGTTCTGAAAACCGAGCAGGATCTGATGAAAAATATTCCGCGTGACAAATGGTCAGATGCACATCACTGGCTGATCTGGCACGGGCGCAGGATCTGTCAGGCCAGGACTCCTCAGTGTGATACCTGCTTCTTAAAAAAGCTTTGTCCTTTTTATCACCAAAGCTCATAGCCTGATCTATTCATAAATATAGATAAATCACCATCCATAAAAGCACAGTTTGGGCTGAATTCTTATATAACTTTTTTCTTTATTCTAAATCCTATTAATTTTATATTTACTCATAATTATTATCCGGATCATTCACCAGAGATAATAATTAATTTCTTTGTTTGTCCGAAGGACCCATTCGGAGGGAACGGTCTTGTGCTACGTTATGCTATTATAGCCAAAAACTCTGTTGTTTTAGTAAAGTTTCTACATACTGATATATTCATTTAACGCAGAAACCGCAGAGAATTATTTATAATATATTTATTAATTTGTGTGTCGAAGGCATCCCAGAGGGATAATTCGTGGATACATGTTTTTAAAACTTCGTGATCTTCCTGTGACCTTCATGTTCGTGATACTTAAATAATTTGATTGCAGCCTCGTGCTAAGATATGAATAGATCAAAACAGATAAATTTAGCAAGAAAGGTCAGTGGCAAATGAACTTAAAAGTATTTTTATTCATTGCATCGGCAATAATACATTTATGTGCACAGGACATGCCCAAAATTGGACTGGCATTGAGTGGTGGTGGCGCCAAAGGGCTGGCTCATATCGGTGTAATCAAGGTGCTGGAAGAAGAAAACATACCGATCGATTATATCACCGGTACCAGCATGGGAAGCATCATTGGCGCATTGTATGCCATTGGCTACGGACCTGAGGCCATGGAGAAAGTTTTAACCGAAGTTAATTGGGATAATATATTTTTTGAGAAGGTTGAACGGCATGATCTGCCTATGGAATTAAAACAATACGATGGCAGGTACATGTTATCTTTGCCAATAAAGGGAAATAAACTGACCTTGCCCTCCGCCGTGATGGGTGATTTCAATATTTCGATGTTGTTTTCACGGCTTACACTTCCGGTACATCATATTGATGACTTTAACGAATTCCCAATACCTTTTGCCTGCATAGCTGCAGATATAACTACCGGTGAAGTGGTTGTATTGAACAGCGGTTCTCTGGCCGAGGCTATGCGTGCCAGCATGTCTCTGCCCATGGTTTTCTCGCCGATCAAAATAAATGACCGGCTTCTGGTTGATGGCGGCATCTTGCGTAACTTTCCTGTGCAGGATGTAATAAATATGGGGGCGGATATAGTCATCGGAGTGGATGTCGGCGCACCGTTATATAAGGAAGATGAACTGGATTCCTTTATTAAAATACTGGATCAGGCTTCAGGTTTTAAGGGGGCTGAATCGACCATTTATCAAAGGGAATTATGCGATCTGTTAATTGCTCCGGACACTGAGGGTATTTCACTTTTGGATTTTGGAGATGTACATGAGATTATTAACCGCGGTGAACAGGCCGCCAGAAAACTCTTGCCGCAAATCAGGGCACTGGCTGACTCAACCACCAGACGAACCGGATATATCTCAGACCGGTCGCCGTCAATTCCTGATACAGTTATTATTCAGAAAATCACAATTGAAGGTTCTTCTCACCTTACGAGCAGAGTAATTAAAAGTGAACTAAATATTGACCCGCCACAAAAAATCTCAATGCAAAATTTAGAATACAAAATTAATAGAATTTACAGCACACAAACATTTGATAAAATCAGGTATTATTTATATCCTGACAATAATGGATTTGAGCTGGTGTTAAAATATATTGAAGACAAAGATATTTTACTTCGCTCATCATTGCGGTACGAAAGTTACACCGATGCAGCTATTTTGTTGAATATATTTTCACGCAAACTAGGTGGTTTGGGTTCGTTTTTAAATATAGATATCAGGTTGGGTGAACGAGTGGATGCGGATATAAATTATTTTGCTCACCTTGCCTGGTTGCCAACCCTGGGTGTATCGGCCCGGTTACATTATGCCGATACTTTTGTTGATGTTTTTCGTAATGGGTCCAGAAAAGCAAAAGGAGAAATAAAATCATTATACGGCGAAGGACTTTTTGGCTCCGTTTTTTCTACCCGGCTGGTAATTGGCCTGGGAATGAGGGCTGAATATACCTATGTTAAAAGTGTAATTGCCGAGTCAGATACGATCCCATGGGATGCAAAACTGTATCCTCTGGTAAATGTGATTTGGTATGATAATTTGGATCGCACCTATTTCAGCACAAGTGGAGTATCGCTATTTATGAGAAATGAATGGGTGCCGGCAGGTTTCGGGGTTGAGGAATATTTTAGAGTCCATTTTTTAAAATTTCATGGTAGAATTCCTGCCGGTAAAAAGATATCGTTTTTTACAGAGATCATGCTCTCCGGAAAAAGCGGAGCTGATCTGCCACCGCATTATGAATTCATTCTGGGAGGCGTCGATTTACCAGCCATGGCTTTTGCCAGAAATTTTTCCTTCATATCATTTATGGGCCTGGAATACCAGGAGTTGAAGGGCCCTTTTGCGCAATTTGCTCAAATTGGCATTCAGGGTGAAATCACATCGAATCTTTTCTTAATTCTCCGTGCTAATTCCGGTAATGTGTTTAGCGAATGGAATTCCGATTTTTCGATAAATCGCTTCAAACACGGGATTGGTTTAACTTTGGGATATTTATCGGTAATGGGGCCCGTTGAGTTAACATTCATGAGTGGTAGTGGCCACAAATTTCTCAGTCATTTTAATCTGGGTTTTAAATTTTAATAATGTTCTCCTGCGACCTGGTATTCGCCAGAAGGCTTCCACACATTGGCATAATATTTGTCATATACACCATTATGGGTTATCGACAACGTCTATCGATTCGTCTTAAAGAATATAATTATTGTTCCGGCGGTACCAATTTATATATGATGATTAAACGACAATTCGGCAATATATCTAAAATAATCCAAAGAGCCATCAATTAAAGGACTGATTTGGTTCCCCGGAAGAAACCACGAAGTGAAATCTTAATACTATATCTTGTAAATTTTAGGCTGAACAGCTATATTTGTTTCTTGTGAATATAAAAACAAATACTAAAATGTGCATTCCCGGATACAACCCGGGAACGAGTACAGTAAATTCGGAATAAATGAGGTTTTAAAATGCCAGATCTATCATCACGCGGCCAAAGCATGCCCCCTTCACCGATTCGCAAACTGGTTCCGTTTGCAGATGATGCCCGGGAAATGGGCCGGCACGTGTATCATTTAAACATCGGTCAACCGGATATTCGTACCCCGGACACTTACTGGGACGCCATAAAACATCACGGCAGGACGGTTCTTGAATACGGACCCTCGGCCGGATTAACATCATACCGGAAAAAACTGGTAGACTATTATAAAAGATTTAATATTAATGTTTCGCATGAAGAAATTCTTGTTACTACCGGTGGAAGTGAGGCGATCATATTTACCCTGATGGCCATCGCGGATCCCGGTGATGAGATCATCGTGCCGGAACCCTTCTATACAAATTACAACGGCTTTGCCATTGAAACAGCAGCTAAAATTGTAACTATTACTTCCGGAATTGAAGAGGATTTCCAATTGCCTCCTATCGATTCCATTCGCAAAAAGATTACCGATAAAACCCGGGCAGTATTATTTTGCAATCCCAATAACCCGACCGGATATGTTTATTCCCGTAAAGAAATGGAAGCCTTACGCAAAATCGCGTTGGAGTACGACCTGTTTTTGTTAGCAGATGAAGTATACCGGGAATTTTGCTATGACGGTCTGACTCATACCAGCGTCATGCACCTGGATGGTCTTGATGACCGCGCTGTTTTGCTCGACAGTGTATCAAAAAGATACTCGGCGTGTGGGGCGCGCATTGGTTGCATTGTTACAAAGAACAAACAGATCATCGATACGGCGCTGAAGTTTGGCATGGCCCGGCTATGTCCGCCAACCCTTGGCCAACTTGGCGCTGAGGCCGGAATTGATACACCGGATTCGTATTTTAGTGAAGTTTTGCAGGAATATACTGAACGACGCGATGTTATGGTGCAGGCATTACGGAAGATGCCCGGCGTGGTCGCACCAAATCCCAAAGGGGCATTTTATCTCGTGGCCCGTTTACCGGTCGATGACGCAGATGCATTTGCTAAATGGCTACTGACTGATTTCCACGTGGATAATGAAACAGTGATGGTGGCGCCGGCTAACGGGTTTTATTCAACACCCGGATTGGGAAAGGATGAGGTACGGATCGCCTATGTCCTGAATGTGGCGGATATTAAAAAAGCGATGCATATTCTGGCAGAGGGTCTGAAGGTCTATACCGGTAGGAAATAAGCCACAGAGACGGTTAATTAGAAATGAGAGATTAGGATTTCCAATTTGGAATACTAATTACCAATTCCTAATTAAAACGTAATAGTTCAGCCCACTAAAAACACTAAATTCACTAAAAAAGAGAAAAAAA
>CAYULK010000184.1:0-6561 GCA_964445625.1 uncultured Calditrichota bacterium | reverse complement strand
ATAAATAGCGTTGCATCTTTGCAATATATATTCTCAGAGAGTAAAAGTTTTGTTAATCTCCCAGGCGATCCGTTGGAAATAACAAAGTTTTTGGCTGTAATAGCATAAAATTCAGTCATTCCTGAGAGATTCCATGAGATTGCTGCTAACAGCTCTGTTTGTAGCCAGCCAGGTCCATATCAAACCACTGGTAAAAATACTCACAAGAAAGATGATAACTATAAAAATCGGCGTATCGGCATCAGGAGAGAGTAATGCAGGAATGATAGAAATCATTGCCGCAACCAAACCAACAAAAATTCCCAGAAATAACAACCAGCTATGTTCGATGAATATAACTTTCTTTATGACAGCTGATTCAAATCCCACCGCCCGCATGATGGCCAGTTCATTTTTACGCTCGAGTACATTCCTGAATACGATTATACCAATACCCAGGGTACCAAGTATGATAGCAAAACTTCCCAGAATCAGAAATATAGATAAATATGTATTTTCTACTTTGCTGAATCCTGCAAGCCGCTGTGCCGTGGTTTGTAGATTTAAACCATAATCCTGTAAAGCCCAGGATAGTTTATCGGTCAGCGGATCCAAATGATTAACATCAGTGTCAACTAAAAATATCCGGTAACCGGAAACGGATGGAAAATGATGCCGGAAATTTTTCCCGGAGATGATGATATGACCCTGAAATATCGAATTGGCAAGACCGGCGATCAGTTTTATTCTTAAAAGTTTACCTTTTTCGTCTAAATAGGATACTGTATCACCAACGGATTTACCCAATCCCCAGATAATTACTGTTTCATCGGCTATTCCCGGAATCACATTATCTTCATAGTTATCATTAAGTGCATTCCAGGGATTTGTTGATTTTATCTCCGGAATTTTGGTATGAAAACTGAAAGCGTTACGTTGTGATAACTCTGTTGGATCCACGCCCAATATTTTAGGTTCTGAAATGCGGTTCAGGTTAAGACAACTGGCATCATCACCCTCGCGAAGTCGAAATTGCACGAATTTTACATCCTGATAGACAGAATCCGTAATAGTAAGGAACTTTTTGCCGTCAGAAGCATCCGGGTCATAATTTACGGGGAAAGTTGTTTCGCCAAATAACATAAATCCGCCTGTACCCGATTTCCGGCTGCTCATATCGCTTACATCCCCGCTGCGATTTGCACCCACAGTGAAGACAATAAAAAGACTGCTTGCCAGCATGCCAACCAGTATCAGACTGCGTGTACGATTGCGACTACTATTTCGAAGGGCCAGCCGATAAATTGAATTAAAAGATTTTCCACTTTCTTGTCTTATGAAAAGAAAGTTCGTTAGCGCCAGACCGCCGGTCAATGTTAAAAAACCGCCGGCAAAAAATGATGTCACAGCCTCCTTGCCCCGGCCTGCATCTGTAATTAAAATGATGACAAGAGCACCACCAATACATAAAATGCCCAGAATAATTGAGAATAGACCACGTTTGCTTTTTTTACTCTGTGCGGGTTTAAAATCGGCCCGTTGTAATGTACCGGCATCTGCTCTGGAATAGCGGTAAAGACTGACGATAATTGTCACCACAACGATGAAAATGCTGATTATAAATCCTGAAATAATTGAAGAAGAAGTCAGATGCATCCTGATTGCCGATGTACCTATAGCACCCTGCCAAACTGTATTCAGACTTTCCAGTACGATCTGTGTATATAGTACAGATAAAAAACTGCCAAGAGCTGATGCAATAAAGGACAAAAATATACCTTCATATAACATGATTTTTAGAATAACCGCAGCTCGGAATCCCAATGCGAAATACAATCCGGTTTCCTGAATCCGGTTATCAATATTAAGTCTGTATATTAGTGATGTTAACAACAATGCGGAGACAATCATGAAGAAACTCAATCCCAGAAACAATTCACTAAAATCAACAGATTGATTGCCGGCGTTTAGACCTTCCTGCCTGGCTGCAGTAAAGTTAATACCCAAACTTTCAGGATGAATTAACCCGGAAAGATCATGTTTGATTTTTTTTAGATCTGTAGAATTTATCCGGATTGCGGTAGAATTACCGAATCGGTTCTGCCACATTTCGCGTGCTGCCGGTAGTGTAACAAATGCCTTTGGTGTACCACGATACCGGTTCCAGTAATCCTCATCTTTATTTCTGATCAAATCAAGATCGATTGGCATGCCGGGATCCCAGTACCGGCAATTATCGACATCTGCCAAACCGGGGAAGCCGGGCATCAACTGACGATCATTGTATATACCGGCCAAAGGAACAATAGACCGTACTTTAAAGGATCTGGATTCTTCATGCAGGGTATTATTGAGTCCCGGTACAAAATAAGTCATACTGAGCGAATCACCTGTTTCCAGATTCAAATCATCAGCCAGCCATTGATTGATAATAATTTCAGATTCTGTCATCTCCGGTGGGATGATCGGTGCACTACTTGCTGAGACAAATGAATATGGAGTGGATCTTGTGCCATAAGATATCGTGTTAACGAAATATGTTAAAACCGGAGAATAAATTGAATCGGAGTTTATAATTGCTTGTGATATATCCTCGTCTATAAATATACTTTTTGAACGTAATTCCCATATATTTTTTTTATCGAGGAATACTAAATCAAATCCGGCATCGGAGATATCCCAGTTGCTTTTTAAGGCATCAAATATTGTGTGTTCATTAATCCTGTCGGACCCATTGCCGGCTATCAATACTGTGTTAGCATAATCATTCAGGTTTAACTCACGGCCCAAAGCAGAAAGAGAAATAAATACATTTTCTGTTGCAACCTGGTTTATGCGTAGGTTGAAATGACCCAATTGTTCTGTGTCTACAATGCCGCTAATTTTATATCGTCCGGCAATGATATTACTGACATTTCCGGCAATTGGTGTATCGCCGGGCAGGAAACCGGAATCAGTAAACCTGAGCACTATTTCATCGCCGGTATTTAAATTTAGCCGGCGGGCAAGCGGTTCATTTATCAAAATCTCATCATCTGCCAGGTTTTCGAAGACCTTTGAATTATTGGCAATCTGAGAAAAACGGGAATCGATACCGTTAATCCGGACACTGCGGGCTATATTTGTTCCTTCCGGGTTTCTCAGGACACCATTTATACAAAGCAACGGGGCAACTGTGGTTCCAAGGCGATCGGCTAATTTATCAGCAATCCCGGTTTTTATATATCTGTGATCCAACCCGAGTGCATAGGATGTATTACCCAGTCGCTCGGTGACCATATCTTTCAGAGAACCACGCACAGAATCACCGATAATAAATGCCCCGGTGATAATGGTCGTACACATGGCGGTGGCTAAAATGGTTCCGGTATGCTGACTACGGTAATGTATGATGCTGCGAATGATAAGTTTTAACATATTTTCTGTTAAATCCGGGAGTTAACTTTTTGTTTATTTATACTATCCTGATCTATTCACAATTATAGGCCTCAAAGACTCTAAGTCGCGAAGAAATAATTACTTAGTAGTATTGTGACTTTTCAAAAGATAATTATTAATATATTTATTTAGAGACCTTAAATCTATGATTTTAATAACTTTGTGTCTTTGAGTCTTAGAGGCTACGAATTATTCAAGTTAAACCATTAAACTATTCAGAGCGCCCTCGTTTAAGCTATAAGCTGTTTTCATCCTGGCCGCTAAATCCAGCGAATGGGTAACTACAATCAAGGTAACCCTATTATCTATGTTTAGTTCAACCAGTAATTTGCCAAGATTTTCTGAATTTTTCCGGTCCAGAGATCCGGTTGGCTCATCGGCCAGAATGAGATCAGGTTGATTAATAAGCGCTCGCACAACAGCCACGCGCTGTTGCTCACCACCGGAAAGTTGTGATGGCAGATGTGCCGGATGTCCGGATAGTCCTACTTTCTCTAGCAACTCTCCGGCACGTCCGGATTGTCCGGGTAGTCCTGAAACCAATGTCGGTAAAAGCACATTTTCCAGCACAGTACACTGTGGCAAAAGATGGTGTTGTTGAAAAATAAAACCAATTTTTTTATTTCTGAGTGCGGCCAATTCTTTATCTTTTAATCCGGTTATATCCCGGCTGTTAAAAAGGATATTTCCCGCAGTGGGTTTGTCCAGGGTTCCGATAATATTTAACAAAGTACTCTTTCCGGATCCGGATGGGCCGACGATAGCAACCGTCTCACCAGATGAAACAACCAGGTTTATACCGGATAGAATTGTCGTTTCGTGAGTTCCGTCCGGCGCCGGGTAAGTTTTGGTGATATTTTTTAACTCCAGCAAAATAATCTCCCGGTAATGCTTAATTTTTATTATTTACAAGGCACAAGGCACAAGGCTCCAGGTGCCAGGCTCCAGGACCAAGGATCAAGGAACAAGGCAAACAGGCCCAAAGGCTAATAGGATAATAGGTAAATATAAAAAAGTAATAAATCTCTTGACAAGCTATAACAGAATAGCAAACTTCGCCTATCGCCTATCGCCTATCGCCTATCGCCTATCGCCTATCGCCTATCGCCTATCGTTTACTACCTATCTGTAATATTCCTATAAATATCCAGTACCTTTCCGGCCATTGCCGGCATGGTGTATTGCGATATAACTTTATCTCTTCCGGTTCTGCCCAGTGTTTGCAATTTATCTTTATCAGAAAGAAGATCGGCGAGCGCTTTGGCCAGATGTTCAGGATCATTCGGCTCATATATAACTCCTCCGCCTGTATTTTCTACAAACTCAGGATAACCACCGGCATTGGGCTGTACGATTGGGACTCCCGAGGCGAGCGCCTCAATCATGTAGGCCCCGAACGCTTCGCCTCCCGGAACGGGAACTGACAGAACGGACAGGGATTTCAGGAATTGAACTCGTTCTCTGATGTCAAAATTTTCAAATAATATAACATCTTCACTCATATTATTCTGCTTAAATTTAGACATCATTTTTTTAATAAATGCTTTATCATCACCGGTATATCCGCCCATGAGATGCAGTCTTGCATCTTTAAAATCATATTTCTGCTTCAAATTGATAAAAGCATCTGCGATAATGCCAAGACCAAAATACTCAGACATCCGGCACAGGTAACCAATCACCGGCGGATTCAAATCCAGAGATGCCTGTTCATATGTATCCGGTTCTATTCCTCCATATACCACATGCACTTTTTCTGCCTGAATCTTTAATTGCTTTATAGAACGATCAGCGTAATACCGGCTGGCGGCAATAAAGGCATCCACGTCGACAGCACGTTCCGCCATTTTATCCCAGGTCAGTTTTTGATACTTTACACTCATCGGATCTATCCACTCATTTTCATCCTGAAGTGAACAGACTACTGCGGTACCAAGGTCATTTTTAAGTCGTTTGGCAAGACCCAAAAGCAGTGCGTTGGACAGGTGAACCACATCAGGTTTTAGTTCCTTTTCAAGATAGGAGATCAGGTGATCCAGTTCTGTTGCCTGTCGGCCATTTTCACCTTCCAGCATCGATAACGTCATTTCCTCGAGTCCGTTTGCGCGTGTAGATCCTGCTTTTTTTGCGGCCATTTGTAACAGACTTTCTGAATCCAACATTCTTTCAAGCCACAGGGGAGCATGCCGGTAGAAGGGAATTTTTTCCTTCAGGAATACATTGATCGCGCCGTAAAACACGGGTGTATCACCCATAATCCCTTTACCGTCTATATTGTGTGGCAGGTATATCGGGACCATGATTACGTCATTACCGGTTGCCCTTAAATTTTTTATTAATTCATTGTCCCGCAAACAGTTCTGGCAATAAAATGTTCCACCGGAACCGGGAATGATATGCACGATTTTCATTCTTTTTCTCCAAATGTATATAGCCGGCCATCCTCCGCGCCAACACTAATAACTCCCCTGCCAATTGCGGGTGATCCGGTGATAGCTGCACCGATTTCATATGACCAGATTAATCCGCCGTCTTCCAGATTTAACATATATAAACGACCATCATCCGATCCGACCACAACCCGATCCCGGCAAATTACAGGTGAGCTGTCCACATCATCAAGTGTACGAAATTTCCAGATCAGTTTACCATTCCTCTGACTCACACAATAAACCATCTGATCCCGTGAGCCAATAACCACAACCTCATTATTAACCGCCGGGGAAGAGAAAAAAGCACCTGTCTCTTTGTCATCCCCATACTCCCATAAGATTTTTTTGTTTTTGATATCGATACATAAAAGTTTATTTCCGTAATGGCCCAGAAAAGCCTTGCCCGAATGAATTGCCGGAGATGCCGCTATATATGATCCTGTGGCTACTTCGCCGTATTCTGAACCGTCGGTTGCGGATAAAATATGGATAAAACTATCACATCCGCCAAATATAATCCAATCCTTATTTAAAGCCGGGGTACCATTTATATAATTATCTGTTTCGTAAGACCATATTTTTTTGCCGGTTTCCGTATCGAGACAATAAAGAAAATTATCATAGCTGCCAAAAAGTACAAAACTTTCAGAATTTTGTGCGGATCGGAGAATGTTAGCAGATCCATATATTTCTCCTTCCGTCATATATTTCC
>CAYULK010000183.1:0-6579 GCA_964445625.1 uncultured Calditrichota bacterium | reverse complement strand
AGATGACTACTTTGTCTTAGACGACCATATGAATCCCGCCGGGCATAAAAAAATAACGTATATCGTTAAAGCAGGAGATACGATCGGAGAGAGCGCAGAAGAATATAATTCCCGGGCGAGTAAAATTCGGGCCTGGAACGGATTATACTATGGTCAATATATTTATCCCAAACAGAAACTTGCCATATGGGTTCCCGGATCTGGATATTTCTCATCAAAAAACAGGTATGCTGAGGTATTGCCCGCGAGTGGCCCGAATGAATATTATATTGTACGCAGTGGTGATACACTCTGGAATATTGCCCAGAAACATGGTGTTAGTATTTCAAACATAAAAAAATGGAATAACAAACGCTCAAATAAAATTAAACCTGGTGACAAGCTGCGTATTAAACAGGTCACAGGTGGTTAAAATAAAATCATTTAAGCATTTGCTTGATAATAGAAATAGTATTTATATTTTAAATAAAAATTAAATTTTAACAATCTGGAGGAAATAAAATCAATGCCAAGTGGTAAGAAACGAAAAAGAGCGAAAATGTCTACACATAAGCGAAAAAAAAGACTTAGAAAAGATCGTCATAAGAAAAAAGTACGTTAGTTAAATAATCGTTGGACTGAACTAATTCCCGGATAAAAACTTGGATACAAAGGTATACTCTGTTTCCGAGATAACACTACTGATACGTGAAGTTATAGAGGATAGTTTTCCTGCAATCTGGATTGAAGGAGAGGTGTCGAATTACCGTCCTCATCATTCAGGGCATCTGTATTTTACTTTAAAAGATACGAATTCCCAGATATCCTGTGTGATGTGGCGCAGCCGTGCTGCATCAGTTCCGTTTGATCTGGAAGACGGTAGCAAAGTAAGAGTATTTGGTAATATTCGGTTATATGAAAAAGCAGGACGATATCAACTTGATTTATTAACTATACAACCCGCCGGTATCGGCGAATTACAAATTCTCTTTGAGCAGTTAAAAAGACAATTGCTCGAAGAGGGTTTATTTGATTCTGCTGCAAAAAAAACACTTCCCAAATTTCCAAAAAACATCGGAATTATAACATCACCGACAGGTGCTGCAATTCGTGATATTATTTCGGTAATTGAACGGAGAGCGCCGTCTGTTAATTTAATCCTGCGTGGAGTAAAAGTGCAGGGTAAGGGAGCGGCGGTAGAAATTGTAGATGCCATAACCGCTTTTAAGGATTATGGCAGGACTGATGTGATTATATTGGGCCGGGGTGGAGGTTCACTGGAAGATCTCTGGCCTTTTAATGAAGAAATAGTTGCCCGGGCCATATTTGATTCAAAAATTCCGGTAATATCGGCGGTTGGGCATGAAATCGATATTACCATATCAGATTTCGTGGCAGATGTCAGGGCAGCTACACCATCAGCAGCAGCAGAAATGGTTGTACCGGCGGATGATGAATCAAGGGAAATACTATATCATACCCGCCAAAATATCGAGAACATAATTGCCGAACGGATTAATCTGTACCGTTCCCAAATACAGGGCATTTCACGCACACATGCCTTCCGGCGACCAGAAAGTCTGATACTACAGTATATGCAAAGGATAGATGAATTGAGTCATCGGGTAGGTTTGGCGTCGGAGAATTATTTTAGATCAAAAAATAATTTACTTCTTAAGTTGAAGGATCATTTTTCGTCTCTGAATCCGGATAATGTACTTAAACGCGGATATTCAATGACAATAAAAGATGGCAAGCTGGTAATGTCGATAAATGACGTGGATGAAGGTGATCAGGTGAGTATTAAATTACTGGATGGAATTTTAACTAATACTGTGATGAGTAAGAATTATGACAAAAAATTATAATTTTGAAGAAGCATTGTCACGCCTTGAAGAACTAGTTAACGAACTTGAAGGTGGGAATGTGCAATTGGATGATATGCTTAAAAAATATGAAGAGGGTGCTAAGTTAATTAAATTTTGCCTGACAAAACTGGAAAAAGCCGAAAAAAAGATACAGCTTTTAAGTGGCAGTAAAGAAGATGGGTTTACATTGGAACCATATGAAGTCTAAGTTTCAATTTTATCATTTTGTCTTATACAAAGGATACAAGTAAAGTGAAATGTGTAGGAATATTTGCCAATACGAATAAAAAAATTATAGGTAAAATACTGAGTGATTTTTTCCAACAAGTGAAAAACAGTAAACACTCCTTTCTTATAACAGATACACTAAAAAATTCTTTGCCGGAAACCCCTGATTATATTCATGTAAAATCACCAGCGGGTATGCTGGAATCCTGCAGTCTCATCCTTTCCTTTGGCGGTGATGGTACTATGCTCAGAACGGCGCAACAGGTTGGTAAGAAAGAGATTCCTATACTTGGTATCAATCTTGGCGGACTGGGTTTCCTGACCAGTTCTTCAGTAGAGGCAGCCAGGGAGCATATTGAATTATTTTTTCAAAATAAAATCAATGTTGAACCCCGATCTATATTAAAACTGATAGTCGATGGCGATCCTGAAGCAAAGTATTTTCTGAACGATTTTGTTGTGGATAAAGCCGAGTTTGCCCGTTTAATAAAGATAACGGTGCTTGTTGATGGAAATCTGTTACACTCCTATACAGCAGATGGCCTTATTATCTCCACCCCTACAGGATCGACAGCATATTCGCTGGCCAATGGTGGTCCGATTGTTGAACCCAGAACCAATTCATTTATCGTTAATCCGATCTGCCCGCATACACTGAGCAACAGATCGTTAATCATTCCCGATGGTACAAAAATTACCATCAATGTTGATAGTGAATTAGACCATTATAATGTGTTTGGAGATGGTAATAAAATAGGGACTTTTGGTTTGAAGACCGGAATGTCCTTACAAAAGGCAGAATATTATGCCTACCTGGTGCAGGCGCCCGGGCATGAATTTTATAAAATCATTCGTGAGAAACTTGGCTGGGGTGAAGATTTCAGAACTAAATCACGTAAACGTAATATGCCTTAAAATCCGGAATCAAATGAAGATTGGCCTCCGAGCCGTGCACGCCAGTTGGGATCCTGTAACTCATTCCGATATGTTGAATGCAGTAGCTCGTACTCTCCGTGTCCGCTTAAATCACCAAAAATAAATTGACTACCACCATCAAGAGTAAAATAATACCAGGTTTCATATGGTTGACTATCGATGGTGCTGGGATTTCGCTCGATTTCATCCGGTTTGCCATATATTAACAGAACGCGTCCCCGGTCGGATCTCCATCCGGACCTAAAATTTGTTGCGAAGCGTAAATCAGCCAGTTCCGCTCGTTCCAGGTATTCCTTTTTATATTCATTTACAGCGGTTTCAGGATTTGGATCCTTTCTTTTCCAGAAGCCGGCCAGAAACCGGCGCATGCCTGGTGTATCCAGTTCGTCAAACACATCTTTCTCCTCCGAAGTGGCGATGTATTTGGCTTTTTTAAATTCATCTTTAAGCTGTTCTTCGGAAAATGCAAAATAAATTGCCGCAGGGTCTTCCTGTACGCTCAGGGAGCCTTCCTTATTCCTCTCCAGTTTTTTTACATAAAAGTTGGATTGCGATCTGGTCGTGTCCTGAGCTACCTGATCGATCAAGTCGACATTTAAAAAATACGTCCCGGTGGCCAGTGCAATCACATTGGTGCCATTTGCTTCAGCAATGGTAGTGGTGGTTCTGGTTCGTGTCTTGACCGGGAAATCCCGAACTGTTTTTCCATTAGTATCGGTAATATAATAATGATAACTATAACCGGTTTTACCATCAGCGCCCATCTTTAAATTATATGCCTCAAAATAATAGTATAATACCGGATATAAAATTCCAAAGACCCGGGATGGATTTGGATAGATTTCTATATTATTCTTATTACTGAAATTTGAAGGTTTGGTAGCTTTAGCTGCCTTTGTTGCAATTTCAAGATGACTGAGCATCAGACCTTTTGAAAAATCCGGAATTTCCATTTCAATATTAAAAACACCGGATTTTTTTGAAACCTGGTCCGTAAGTGTTGTAACTAAACTATAATACCCCGGAAACAGCTCAAAACTAAAAACATCCATGAATTGGCTTAATAAAAGTGGTTCTGCATTAAATGCCAATGTGTTTTTATAGGTGCGTTCTCTTTGATCTATAAGTGAATCACCCTGATATATCTTCACTGTATGTTCAAAATGTGCCACTTTTATCGAATCATCCTCAGGTGCATAAAAGAGGTCACTTTGAAACAGAGAAATATAAACTTCGGTATAGGATTTTCCGTCTGATCCCAAAAATGCAGAATAATCTGTCTGAAAAGGAATAAAATTTTGTTGGGCAGATAATCCAACTGCTATAAACAGAACTGTCAGAATTATTGGACTTAAGTATTTAATTTTCATCATTAGGTCCTATTATGCTATTATAGCCAGAAACTTTGTTATTTCCAACGGATCGCCTGGGAGATTAGCAAAAATTTTACTGACCCTCCCCCTTTAATCCCCTCCCTAATCGGATTAGGGAGGGGGTGGGTTATTTATGTTTTTGTTTGCAGCCTTGGGCTGCGATATGATTAATGGTAGTAAAAAAATGCAAATTTGACACTACCTAATTAAATTTAACCGAAACGAGTTTTGATAGTCCCTCTTCTTCCATCGTAACGCCATACATTGTATTTGCCGCTTCCATTGTACGTTTATTATGGGTTACGACAATAAACTGGGTGTTTTTTGAGAAGTCTTTAAGTGCTTGGGTAAACCGGCCAATATTGACATCGTCCAACGGAGCATCTATCTCGTCCAATATACAAAATGGACTGGGTTTTACAAGATATATTGCAAAGAGCAGAGAGATAGCAGTGAGGGTTTTTTCACCTCCGGATAATAGATTAATCGTTTGTACACGTTTCCCCTTGGGACGAACCAAAATGTCAATGTTTGATTCGAGTGGATCCGCGCCATCTTCTAATTTCAATGTTCCTTCACCGTTTTGGAAAAAATTGATAAAAACACTTTCAAAATTTACCTTTATCTGCTCAAATGTTTCTAAAAATTGCTCACGGGCTGTTATGTTTATTTTATTTATTGTTTTACGTAAGGATTTATCTGCTTCCTCAAGATCATTGTATTGCTTGGTATAAAAATCCAATCGTTCGCTTTCTTTTTCATATTCACTAACTGCCAGTGGATTAACCTGGCCGAGCTGATTTATTTTAAATCTCAATGTGTCAATTGTCTGTTCGCTTTCCTCGATGTTAAGTCGATCAGAGGCGATGCCGATGCTGATATCATCAGCATAATCTTCATGGATCCGCTCTTTTATAGCGGTGGCTTTCATTTGGTTTTCCTGGATCTGAAGTTCCAGTTGTCGTGATCGCTCCAGGGTGCTGTCATGTTGTTTACGGTATTTTTTTATCTGGTTTTCGAGATTTATTATTTTATCCCTGATCTCGTGGTAATTAACCTGAATTTTATCCTTTTCTGTTTCAATCTTATCCCGGCCATCCCATATCTGTTGTTGTTTCTCAGCGCGCAGGGTTTTATCCAGTTCATGTTGAATTATTTGTTGTTGGATATCATCTGTTTCAGTTGAGCGACGCTTTATCTGAGTATCAAGATCGGAGATTTCCTGCTTCATCCGTTTTATTTCACTTTTTACATTTGTAAGGCGATTTTGTTCCTCTATCAATTGAACCTGGTGCCCGTGTAATTTCGCGGCCAGCAACTGTAAATTCTGTGTCACTCCATCATGTTCTTCATTTAGTTGCTGGATTTTCTCAGCCCTGGTTTCCAACTCGGATTGCTTTTGATCAACAATTTTTTGAATTATAATTCGTTTATGTTTTAGCTCTTCAATAACAGATTTCTCATCATTAACCTGTTTATTCTTTGTGTTCAGTGCGGATTCATATGATGTTAATTCAAATTCTTTACGGGATAACTGTTGGTCGGTTTCAATTAAGCGGGAGTCGAGTGTTGATTTCTCATTTAAAAGTTGATCAATTGTGTTTATTAATTCGCTTTTCGTATGCTCAGATATCTGTAGATCGCGATCCAGTTGATCTATTTCGACTAATAATGATTTAATCTTTTTGTCGGACTGCATCAGTCTCTCTTTGCGCCCGATGACAGAAGTCTCTTCTGTCGCACTCTGACCTCCGGAAATGGCATGCGCGTGATGCATAAGTTCACCATTACGCGTTACGAAACGATAGTCCGGTGATAAAGACTTGTCTGCAATGGCATCATCAAGAGATTCCACCAGAAGCACATCACCAAAAAGAATTTCGAATATTTTTTCATATTTTTTATCGCAATGAATTTTTCGTACTAATAATCTATCATCCTGCCATAATTTATCATTTCTGGAATATTCAATTTTTTGCAAGAGGTCAATCGGCAGCAGGGTGACACGGCCTGAATTTTCATCTTGCAGCTTGTTGATGATATGACGGGCAGTGTCCAGCGACTCTACAACAATATAATTAACTGTATCACCCAATGCCGCCTCAACTGCGGTTTTAAATTCATCTTTTACATCAATAAGGTCGGAAATCGGGCCAATGATACCAGTAAAATCGGATTTGTGTTCCATCAGGTAC
>CAYULK010000182.1:0-6612 GCA_964445625.1 uncultured Calditrichota bacterium | reverse complement strand
GCTTATTCGTATCATAAAGAGCGAAGGAGAAAATGCCATTCAGGTCCTGTAAAAACGATAAACCATACTCCTCATAGCAATGGACCAGAATTTCTGTATCAGATTGTGTATAAAATTTATGACCCTTTTTCAGCAGACGATCTTTGAATACCTTAAAATTATAAATTTCCCCGTTAAAAACGACTACTATAGATTTATCTTCATTATAAATAGGCTGATCACCGGTATGCAGATCGATAATGGATAATCTGCGGTGCCCCAGGAATACGTCTTTATCCTGGTAAATCCCGTCATTATCCGGACCGCGGTGTGCTATAATATCGCACATCCGTTTAACCACATTCCGGTTATTTTTTCCCGCTTCAATTATTCCACAAATGCCGCACATAATCTTTTTCTGTCTGATCCTCGTGGCCAGGTTAATTGTATTGTTCTCTAAGCGGTTAGAAAAGTATCGTTTTTTTTGGTATATTTCAACTTTGTATCAATTTTGATCTGCTAGCTGGATAGATCAGGCCAGATAATTACAGGATTCACGAAAAAAATTATTTATGAATGAGAACACAAATATCATCAGCAAATCCCTGGAGAACGTGTTACGATTTGCACATGATAATAACTATTCCGGTTGGAATAAATATGATGCCCTGGATAGTCCGTTCCTGATGAAATTATCGCTGGGGAATAAATATATCCGGCTGTTATACAGCCAGCTGGTCATGCGCTCACCCATAAACATACGTCCTTTGGTAGGTGTTCCGCGAACAAGAAATCCTAAGGGAGCAGCTCTGTTTGCCATGGCGTATTTAAATCTGTATCAGGCAAGTGCGGAGAGGGTATATTTAAATCGTGCAGAAGAATTACTTCAGTGGCTGACTGAAAACAGCTCCGGGGAATATCCGGGAAATTGCTGGGGCTATCAGTATCCATGGCAGGATGTGGGATTTTTTGCCCGGGCAAATTTACCCAACCGGGTAGTTACCTATTTTGTCGCTACCGTGTTTCTCGATGCCTATGACATTACCGGTAAAAAAGAGTATCTGGATATAGCAGAAAGTACGGTTCATTTCATGACCCGGGAGCCAAAACTCCTCTTTGAGAGTGATGATATGAAATGCATCAGTTATATACCGGATCCACAAATAAACTGGATTGTGATGGATGTTAGTGCGCTGGTGGGGTCATTATTATCCCGCCTCGCCCGGTATTCAGACGACCGGGAAATGATGTCCGAAGCAAGAAAATTCATTTATTTTGTAGTTGATAAACAAACAGATTATGGTGCCTGGTTCTATTCACATCCTGCCGGTGATCATACCAAAATGCATGATAATTATCATACCGGATATATTCTGGATACAATTCTGGATTATTCTGATAACTCCGGTGACGATTCATTCATGCAGAATTACTATCATGGATTAGCCTATTACCGTGACTTTTTATTTCTTCCGGATGGCACACCCAAATGGATGAATAATAAAATTAATCCGATAGATGTTCACGGATCAGCACAGGGGATCCTTACTTTTTTAAAGGCTGAAAAATTCGATAAAAATTATTATGATATTGCTGAAAAGATCGCAATCTGGGCAATTAAAAATATGCAGAATTCCAATGCCGGGTATTTTTACTATCAAAAGTATTTTATCTTTAAAAAGCCATTTACAATCATGCACTGGTCCAACGGATGGATGGCCAGGGCATTAAGCATGCTAATCAGGAGAATGAATGACAACATATACTAAAGCAGATGTAAGAGACTTCTGGAACCGCAATGTCTGTCAGACTGAGTTTATCAACGGTGTAGAAAGCGGAAGCAGAGAATTCTTTGAAGAAGCAGAAAATGTAAGATATAAATATCATTTTTATCTGCCGCGCCTGTTTGATTGGGTTGCTGAACAAAAACCGAATGCTAAATTACTGGAGATCGGTTGTGGAATGGGGACTGATCTGATTCAATTTGCACGAAGAGATTTTGATGTAACCGGAATTGATCTGACTGAAGAGGGAATCAACCTGGCAAAAAAAAGATTTGAAATATACGGTCTGCCCGGGGAATTAAAGGTAGATGATGCAGAAAACCTCTCCTATACTGATGATTCCTTTGATGTGGTTTATTCTTTTGGTGTCCTGCATCATACGCCGGATACCCAGAAATCTATAAATGAGGTACACCGTGTATTAAGACCAGGCGGATTGGCAGTTATAATGCTGTATCACAAACAGTCCTATAATTACCTGATCCACAGACTTCTTGATGCACCGTTTGATGGCAATAAAAAGGACCGTTGCCCGATTGAACGCGCCTATTCAAAAGCGGAGATAGTGAAGATGTTTGAGAATTATTCCTCCGCGAAACTTGAGATTGAATACTTTATGACGACCGGACATGGTATAGTGTGGGATTTACTGCCGAAATTTATACACAAAGCACTTGGTAAAATTTGGGGCTGGCATATTATTATTAAAGCCCGGGGGTAGTTGGTCATTATTGGTGATCAGGTGGTGATCTGATTAAAAAATTCAGATAGTTTTTTTGTCAAAGGTCGTTTTTCATATTTTTCTGAATTGAATGTAAAGCGGGACGTGTCATTTTGCCAATCCTGGATTAAATTTTGCAATAATTCAAGCGCACCCTCAGTATCTTCATATTCAATCATCCGGCCAGAGTTTGTTTCTTTTATGATCTGATCTGCCGCGCCGTCCAGGGGGCCAATGGCAAATATAGGTTTTTTAACACCAAGATAATCAAATAATTTTCCGGTCAAAAAAACCTCGTTGTAGGGTACTTTATCTATCACCAGTAGCAGGGCGGAAGAAGCGTTAAGTTTTTTTATGATTTCCTTATATGGCGTATAACCATGAATTTTGGTGGATTCCATTAACCCGGATTGTTTTATAAGAATTCTGCATTCTTCGCAAACGGTTCCAATCAGGCACAATTCTACGCGGAGTGAATTTTTCGTTTTATTGTATTGGACGAGCGCCTGGATAAGCGCTTGTGGGATTCGGCTTTCGGACATGGTGCCGGTATAAATAATGGTAAATTTCTCACTTTTTTCAGGTATTAATTGTTGAAAATTTTGCTGGTCATAACCATTTTGTATGATTGAAAATGGTTTTTGTGGGCTGGTTTTATTCATAAACAGATCAGTAATAAATCTGTTAATGGAGATAATACCATTTGCATTTTTCATAACACTTCTTTCCATCCGCCGGTCAAGCCATGCGCTGAAAAAATTACGTTTATTATGTTCATAAAAAATATCCAGATCGTACCAAAGATCACGAAAATCAGCTATCCACTTTACACCTGTTTTTTTAGCCAGACGTTTCGCACCTAACTGAATCGAGTGCGGTGGTGAGGAGCTGAATATCAGATCAGGTTTTTCCCGTTCAATGACTTCTTTGCCTGTTTTGACAATATAGGGTATCCAGCCAATCCGTGCATCCGGAACAAAAAGATTAGTCCGGATCCATCTTGACAGTTTCTCACGCCGATTTTTAGAGCTCTTTTCAGTCAGGATCAGGTTTGGAATTATCTCATCCCGACCTTTTCTGGTTAGCCTTTTATAAAGCGCGAAAGGTTCAAGTGTTTTTGTCCGGATTATCTTTATGCCAGGATCAATATCCTGTACCAGGGATTGATCAATGGCCAGGTATTCTCCGCCTTGCACAGTAAGGATTATCGGCTGCCAACCGAATTCGGGAAGATATTTCGCAAATTCCAATACCCGATGTACTCCCGGACCGCCGGCCGGCGGCCAGTAATATGTAATAATCAGAACTTTTTTCATCGTTCTGACGGTGGTTTAGTCTTAAAAAACAGTATTTTACGCTCTTTTAACACCATACCTAGCGATAAAAGTATAATAAGATATAAAATTCCAACCGATATGCTTGCCAGTGTCAGGTTTGAATAATAAGAATCCGGTTCAAACTTAAGTTCAATATTATGATTACCGGCAGGAACGACGACAGATTGCATGGAATGATTAGTTTTATAGACATCCGGTTCTTCTTGTTCGTCAATGAATATCTTCCATCCCGGTGGATACCAGGATTCCGAAATAACAAATAATGCAGACCGATCGGTGTACACCTCAAATTTTACCAGATTGGGCGTAAATTTAGTAAGCCGGCTAAAAGTGGAATCCGGTTCACCGACTTCCTGGCGGATCTCATTTTCTATAATTGCTTCTACCGCAGGATTAAAATCAACCATATTTATATATTCCAATCTATCATATTGATCCCGGATTACTCTTTGCTTCTCAACAAAAAATCCCCGTGGTAAGCGGTTTGCTATCAGATAGGTGAATAATTTATTCCCGGCATCACTATGAGCCGGAATGAGATTTTGATGTTTTACTTTTTGATTCAATACTATATACTTTACATTCAGCATTCTGATAACATTCCAGTTAAAGGGAAATTTGCCATCTGTACTCCGGTTTAGGCAATTTTGCATTAATTCTTCAATCGTATACATTTTAATCGGTGAGTAACCACCAATAATCTGATGATAATATGCCCAGCGGTTACTACTCATTTCAGCCGGTGGGGGCATAATACGAAATATTTCATCATCAGTTAATAAAAAATTATCTGTTTGACTCTTTCTGAAGTATTGCCGTTCGAGGCGATCCATATTTACAAATTCTTTGTTATATCTGCTCTGGATATTCGTCAGATCCAGGATCCCGATGATAATCAGGACGGCTGCCAGTACGGTAAATGAGACTTTTCTTTTATAAAAGGCAAATAAAACGCCTCCGGAGACAATACTGATCAGAAAAAAGCGGATAAGATCCTGGTTTAGAAATTCTGTTCTTACCTGTATTAATAATTGAAGTACACGGGGTTCATAATTTTCACCCGGTTTAGTGAAAGAAAATCCCTGACTGAAAATCAGGATCAGAATTCCAATAACGAGAAAAGCGCCGGGGATCCAAAGAAGCTTCTTCAATTCTTCATAATTTTGCTTCTTGTGAATAGTATAGAGGTAATGCATACCATAAGTGGCCAGGATAGAAATGATAAATCCGGTAAGCGTCACACTCATCATGGGTGCACGAAATTTGTTAAAGTAGGGGAAATAATTGAAGAAAATTTCATAAAAAACTAAGAAATGTCTGCCAAATGAAAGCAGGATGAAAAATAGCGATATAGTGATTAATGAGAGGATCTTTTTATCGCGCCGGAATGCGTATATTCCGATGAAAGCCAGAAAAATGGTGACCACACCCATATATTCATAACTTTGGGTAAAGGGCATGTATCCCCAGTAGCCGGGCACATTACGGTTCTTTAGTGCCGGAACATCTGAGCCGGTATATTTTTCACCGGACATACCACCATAAAATCTGGGAATGATCCATGTCAATAATTCGGAGGGATGTGTTGACCATTGTGTCGCATAATCAATGGTCACACCTGCCGACTGATCCTGAACCGATTGTTGTTCACGCTTCTCAAGATTTATGGTTGTTTTTCCACGCTTTGAATAAGGTAAATATTCTTTTGCTAAAAATAACGGTTGTGCAGACATGGCGATGCCGAGTACGAGCGCGGTTGCAAGTAAAAGTACGGATTTGGAGAATTTTAAATACTCTTTATTCAGAAGTTCCCGGATGAACGGATAAATACCAAGAGCGAAAACGACCAATGCAGTATAAAATACTATCTGGTAATGTTGCGTACGTATTTGTAGTCCAAAAGTTAATGCAAACAAAGCTGCTGATAATATTGTACGTTTATCCACAAAATATAAGAAGCATAGAATAATCCATGGCACGAACATTACTGCCCGGAATTTTGCTAAATGACCTTCCAGATAAAGTGAACTAAAGTGTGGCATGAGGATGAAAAACATTGTGCCCATAAAACTGAGCAGTGGATTCATTTTTAAGTATCTGAGTAAGATAAATAACCCCAGCGCACCGAGAAGATAATAGACAAAGGGGGTACTTAATAAACCTGCAATTCTATTAATAATATAATCAAATGAAAAAGCTTTTGCACCGAGCAGATGATAAATGGGCATACCGGAGAAAATTGCCGGGTTCCACAATGCTTGCTCATCGTTATTTAAATTATAATCCCGGATTATATTGGTCCCACCGCGGTGAGCAACTACGTCAACACCCTGTGGTGACAGACCATCGATAACCAGAGGTTTCAGCAGAATAATCAGATATATTATTATAATTCCGATGAAGATAATATTCTGTTGCAGAATGGTGAGAGTAAATGCCGGGGCTTTCTCTTTTTTCGCAACAAGTTTCTTTTTTTTATTTTTTGCCATATTATCCTCTTATTTATAATATGTTTTTTTAAAACCGACTTTTTCCGGTTTACCCAATATAATCCGGCGAATAAAATTATTGATAAATCCCAAACCATATCCGAATATTTGGGCCGGTATGATAAATGGTACCAATAGGGCCGGCTTTATGTCTTTATACATTCGCAAGGCATCCAGCATTGAATAGAGGACGATCAGGCACCACAGGAGACAACCCACAATAAACAGCAATCGAAAAAAATTAAAAAACAATGCCAGAATACATATCGTAAAAACAACAAATGTAAATATCGCCGGAATTG
>CAYULK010000181.1:0-6668 GCA_964445625.1 uncultured Calditrichota bacterium | reverse complement strand
TTTCGGGGCAGGCGCGGCGTAGAGCCGCAGAATCACAGAGTCGCAAAGAAAAAAACATTATATATTTTCTTCGTGATACTTAAATAATTTGATTGCAGCATTGCTGCGCTATGCTATTGTTGCCAAAAACTTTGTTATTTTAGCAAAGTTTTATGATGAAATTGTTCAAGATCTTTATAACCCACCCCCTCTTTCCCCCTCCCTACAAGCTTGTAAGGAGGGGGATGAAAGGGGGAGGGTCAGTTTGTTTGCAGCACTGTGCTGCGGTATGAATTAATCAGATTAAAAATTTTCTTAGAATGAGATAATATTTTAACGAAAAAATGAATATTTCTTCATAGCAGGTGTACATATAATTAAAACGCTTTTCCGGTGCAATTATTCAGCAATTGTTGTATCTTATGTATGCGTGCTACCAAGCGTTAAGGAGAAGAAATGGAATGGCTAACACCTGAAATTGTGTGGTTTTTATTAGGATTAGTACTGATTATTCTTGAATTTGGAATTCCCGGTGTCATAACAGTATTTTTTGGTATAGGTGCATGGCTTGTAGCCCTGCTTTGCCTGATTTTTGACATGCCGCTAAATTTGCAGATTATTATATTTATTATCGGATCGATTGTACCTTTGATTTTACTCAGGAAATGGTTTAAGAAATTGCTTGAGAGCAGATCCTCTGCCGGGCCGGTTGATCTGGATGAACTTGAAGAATTCCTTGGGAAAAAAGTTGTTGTTACAGAAGGAATTACGCCGGAAAGAAGAGGACGGGTGGAATTCAGGGGGAGTACCTGGAAGGCAGAAGCATATGAGAATCTGGCCGTGGGAGCGATGGCTGAGATTGTCGATAAAAAAAATATCACACTTGTCGTAAAATCATTATAACAAAGGAGGATTTTATGAATCCCGGAAGTATTATTTTAATGGGTATTGTAATTGTAATTTTAATCATTTTTGCCAAAACGATAAAAATTGTCCCGCAAAAATCAGCTTTTATCGTTGAACGTCTGGGTAAGTATCGGGATACGTTACAGGCAGGTCTCCACGTTCTGTTACCATTTATTGATAAGATATCATACAAACTTTCTTTAAAAGAACAGGCACTGGATGTACCGCCTCAAACCTGTATAACCGGGGATAATATTGCGGTTGAGGTGGATGGTATTTTATACCTGCAGGTAATCGATCCGATGAAAGCATCGTATGGTATTAACAATTATCAATTTGCCGCAACCCAGCTGGCACAGACCACGATGCGCAGTGTTATCGGTAAACTGGAGCTGGACCGGACCTTTGAAGAGAGAGAGACGATTAACGTTCAGATTGTGAGTGCAGTTGATAAAGCATCGGACTCCTGGGGTGTTAAGGTAACCAGATATGAGGTAAAGAATATTGTCCCGCCACAAAGTATCAAGGACGCCATGGAGAAGCAGATGCGGGCGGTCCGTGAAAAACGGGCATTAATTGCAGAATCAGAGGGTGATAAACAGGCCAGAATCAATCGTGCGGAAGGTGTAAGAGCTGAATTAATAGCGAAATCCGAGGGTGAAAAGGAACGTCGTATTAACGAAGCGGATGGTAAAGCAGGCGAAATTGAGCGTGTCGCTACGGCTACGGCCAAGGGAATCCGTGAAATTGCCCTGGCTATTAATGAAAAGGGTGGAATGAACGCGGTTAATTTACGGGTAGCAGAACAGTATATTAATGAATTTGGTAAACTGGCCCAAACAAATAATTCTCTGATTGTTCCGGCAAATGTCTCGGATGTGGCCAGTATGATTGCCAGTGCTATGACGGTGTTTAAGAGCGAAAAAGATAATATGACGGAGGAGTGATTTAATTAGCCTGAATTTGCTAAATAACCCACCCCCTATTTCCCCCCCCCTAAACGCATTTAGGGGGGGGATTAAAAGGGGAGAGTCAGTTTCAAAAAAGCCCCGTCAAACGGGGCTTTTTTATTTTGTGGTAAAAGAAGAATAGTTTTTTTTGTAAATTAACCTGATCAAAGAGAGAGTGTCAAAAGTTCTATGTCCCAACGCGATTACCCAATCAATTATAAGGATGGAAATATGAAGATCATATTTAGTTCAATCACTATCGTTTTACTACTTTTTACTCCGGGAATTACTAAAGATGCATTAAATTTTGAGGCGTTCTTTACCGTAAACCGGGTAAGCACACCGGTTGTCTCTCCGGATGGCAAGTGGATTGCATTCTCAGTAAAAAAGGCCAATATCCAGGAAAATTCTTACCGGACGCAAATCTGGATAATGAATTCGTCGGGTCAGGAGAAAAAACAAATAACCGCCGAAGGCAAAAGTAACACAAGCCCGATTTTTTCCAACGATTCAAAACATCTGTTTTATATGAGTGATCGTAGCGGATCCATGCAAGTCCGGAAATATGATATTCAGACTGCAGAAGATGTGAAAGTAACAGACATCTATAACGGAATCGATGGGTTTGAACTCTCGCCGGATAACAATTACATGGTAGTAAAAAGGATGACATATCAGGATTGTGAGTCTGAGGAATGTATCGAGGAAAAGGATGCTGACAAGGGTACCGCCCGGATTATAAATAACCTGATGTTCCGGCACTGGAATAAGTGGCTTGAAGGCAAGTATAAGCATCTGTTTATCTATGATTTTTCTGATAACAGTATTAAAGATATCACACCCGGGCCCTATCATGCGCCGCCAATTTCGCTGGGTAGTTCGCACGATATTGCCATATCGCCGGATAGCAAAGAAATCTGTTTTGTCTCCAACAAAGATAACATGGTTGCAACCAGTACCAACAATGATGTTTTTAAAGTGAGTAATTCCGGAGGTGATCATAAAAAAATAAGTCCCGGTGCAGGAAACGACAATAATCCACATTATTCATCTGACGGTAATTTGATCGCATATACGTCGATGGAGCGAGCCGGATTTGAAGCTGATCAACTTCGTTTAATGGTATATAACCGGAAGACAAATAAAACCGAGGATTATAGCTCCAATTTCAATCTTTCCGTTTCGGAACTGATCTGGAGTCCGGACGGAAAAAACATATATATCCTGTGCGAGGAAGCCGGCTATAAAACCATATATCGTGTAAATCTAAACAAGAAAACGATCAATCCGGTTTTAAAGGGTTTTTATATTAAAGGAATGCGGTTGTTAAGTGATGATGAACTGGTTTTTGCAAAACAAACATCACGATGGCCAAATGAGATTTATAAATACAATCTCAAAACAAACGAGCTGACACAGCTTACAGATTTTAATTCCACAATGACTGAAAATTATGATCTGCCTGCTTATGAAGAATTTTGGTTTACCGGTGCTTTGGATGAAAAAGTGCATGGATTTATCATGAGACCGCCTAATTTTGAATTGGGTAAAACATATCCGGCTATTCATTTGATTCACGGCGGTCCGCAGGGTATGTGGGGTAATGATTTTCATCCCCGCTGGAACTATCAGATGTTTGCAGCAAAAGGATATGTGGTTTATATGATTAATTTTCACGGCAGCAAGGGCTATGGACAGGATTTTACCGATGTGATATCCGGTCACTGGGGTGATTATCCCTATGAGGATCTGGTTAAAGGAACGGAGTACGTGCTTAAAAATTATGATTTTATTGACAAGGATCGGCTGGGTGCCGCCGGTGCCAGTTATGGTGGATTCATGATCAACTGGATTGCCGGGCATGAAAATCCATATAAATGTTTGATAAGCCATGATGGCGTTTATGATCAGGTGAGTATGTGGGGTGCCACAGAGGAATTGTGGTTTCCGGAATGGGAATTTGGCGGAAAGCCGTGGGAAGAGGGGACAACTTTTAAAAAATGGTCACCGTCCCGCCTGGCAGCAAATTTTAAGACACCGACTTTGGTAATTCATGGCGAGCATGATTACCGCGTACCATATACCCAGGGATTGCAGATGTTTTCGGCGCTGCAGCGGCAGGGGGTACCATCCCGCTTATTGTATTTTCCGGATGAGGATCATTTTGTTCGGAAACCACAAAACGCCAGATTATGGTGGCAGACGGTTCATGGATGGTTTGCCAGGTATCTGAAATGATGTGAAGAGTTATAATTTACCGTTCAATCAGTTAAAATTTTTTATTATTGAAAATAAGGCGGAGCTATTTATGATAAAGCAATCTTTATATTATGTATTGTTTTTATATCTTCTTTCGGGGTTTGTAGCAGCAAAGGGAAAGTTATCAATTGAAAAAGACAGTGACCGCTCTGACGGTTGTACTACTATTACAGTCGGAAAAGAAGCCTCGTTTGACGGCTCAGTAATGACGTCTCACACAATGGATGGACATCGTGACCGGGTATGGGTTAACATTATTCCGGCAATAAATCATCCGGCAGATGCAAAAAAAACAATCATGAAAAGGGTGGATATTGATACCACCGCGATGCCGTCTCATAAATGGAGCCCGGCCGGAGAAATTCCTCAGGTAGTACATACCTATGGGTATGTAAATACTACCGTACGCTGTATTAATGATCAGCAATTAGCCATGGGTGAATCCACATTCGGCGGCAGAAGTTCGCTCTCATCTGAAGAAGGATTAATCCAATATGAAGTATTTAGTGAACTGATAATGGAAAGGTGCCGGACAGCGCGTGAAGCAATTCAAGTAGTCGATGAGTTGACAAAAAAATATGGCTGGAGTGGTGATGGCGAAGTATTTACCATTATCGATACAAAGGAAGTGTGGCATCTTGAAATCATAGGTCCGGGTATCGGGAAGATAGGTTCCATCTGGGCGGCGCAACGTGTGCCGGACAACCATGTGTCGGTAGATGCCAACGCCAGTCGCATCCGTCAGATCGATCTGGATAATCCGGATTATTTCATGGCCTCTGATAATGTTTTTCAGGTGGCTCAGGATAGCGGCTGGTGGAACCCCGGGAATGGTCCTTTTGAATTCTGCTATGCCTATGATCCGGATGGAAGAGATAGTTTTGCCTCAAGAAGAAGGGAATGGCGGGTCCTGTCGCTGCTTGCGCCGTCACTAAATTTGAAACCCAATGCCGAGAATTATCCCTTTTCTGTTAAACCGGATACCGTAGTTACTTTGCATAAAATGGTTGAAATCTTTCAGGATTATTATGAGGGAACTGATTTTAATCCAATTAAAAATATAACCTGGCAAAATCCTGAAACAAAAAAGCATGAGATATCACCCCTGGCCAATCCCTTTATGCCCTATGATATGAATCCACTTTTTAATATTAACGGTGGATGGGGATGGCGGGGAGAGCGGACAATTGCCCGCTGGTATACGCAGTACGCGACGATAATTCAATGCAGAGGCTGGTTGCCCAACCCAATTGGTGGTGTGGTCTGGCTGGCGTGGGAAAATGTTGCGACGGCAGTATATACTCCAATTTATTGTGCCAATAGTGATGTACCCGAGTCATTTAAAGTCCCGGGCAGATTAACGGGGTATACAAGAGAATCCGCATGGTGGGCCTTTAATCGCCTGAGCACATTAACTGCACAGCGCTGGGGAGATATGCGAAAAGATGTTGCGGCGGTTTTCAGACCGATGCAGGAAGATTTATTTGCAAACCAAAAAAATGTAGAAGCGGAGGCCCTTAATAGATTTAAAAATGAACCTAAACAAGCTGTGGACTTTTTAACAAAGTATAGCATAGAGATGGCTGAAAAAGCGATAGAGGAAGCCTGGAAATTGGGTGATTTTTTGTGGACAAAGTATGATGAGAAGTTTTAGGATCGAATATTGATGATTTTAAAAGTTCTTCAGTCACTCATTACATATTGATCTTTTAGCGCATAGACGAAATTTTTCCATACGCGGTCGAACCGGTCCTTATTCACCGCTGATTTTTTTATCATCATGGAACAGAGTTTCATCTGTCGTCCGGTACTGCTAGATTTCGAATATATCTGAAGAGCAAACTTAGAAAAATCCTCTACCATGAAATGAAAAATCTGGTCTACAATATCATCCCCGGTATTGTAAATTTTCGCATTCTCAAGAATGAGCTGTCCGTAAACAACCAGTGTAAAGATTTCGCCCAAGGTGCGTAGAAAATCTGTATCTATGCGCTGTGCTTTATTCGGTTTTGCCAGGAGGAGGAATAGTTTTAATAATCTGATCTGTTTTTTAAATATGGTCACATTGGGAACGTCCGCTTTGTTGTAAGCGATTCTGTAATCATGGAAGCGGATTTTACCCAGTCCCCGGGTGGGTCCCTGATTAAAGAGAAAGTCGTCGTTTTTTGGTTCGGATTGTTTTGCTACCTCAGGATATTTTGCCGGTTTGAAAAAATAATTTGCCATGAATTTTACGATGAGAGCGACATTCACGTGAACCGTGCCTTCAAGTTTTGGTAATGCCCGAATATCCCTGGCAGCTATTTCGAACCAGGTGTCTTTTTCAAATCCTTTTGCGGCAATGACATCCCACAGAAGGTTAATTACTTCCTCACCCTGGGTCGTTACCTTCATTTTAACAACGGGATTGTACAGCAGATAACGCCTGTCATCCGGGGATGCCACGCGCATATAATCTGCTGCCCGCAGGGCGAAAAGTTTCATGGCCACCAGGCGTACATAAGCATCGGTAAACATCTGCTTTACGTGGGGGAAATCTGTCACATACATGTTGTAGAGCCTGCGGTGTGCGGC
>CAYULK010000180.1:0-6793 GCA_964445625.1 uncultured Calditrichota bacterium | reverse complement strand
AGTCGCAAAGAAAAAAATATTATTATTTTTCGTGATCTTCGTGTGCCTTCGTTTTCTTCGTGATACTTAAATAATTTGATTGCAGCAAAAGGCTGCGCTATGAATTATATTGGCTACTAATTTTTCAGAATTTACAAAAAATATCATAACAGAAGAAAGATAGTATGTTCTTTTTGTTTGATCAAAAAGAACCAAAAAATCAAGGCTCGACAAAATTTTGACTGAGCCGCTACAGAAATTCCTTGAAAAAAATATTTTTCTTAACGGAATTTCTTCCGCGTCTCCGGGACGTAAAATTTTTGACGGCCAAATAAGTCAGGTTAAAAAATCGGTTAATCTAATATATTTCGGTGGATTTGGGATTTTCTGGAGCAGAACTTCACATAAAACTTCAATTCTTAAAACTATTATTCACTTCGTGAATTTCGTGTCTTCTCCGTGTTCTTCGTGATACAAAACAAATATGCCTATGGCATTATATCATAGAGTTTGCCATCATGAATAAAGATCCTTATCCAAAGGATCCCGTTCCGGGACAGGATGACAGCGGAGGGATTTGGAATTTGTTTCGGATTTTCCCGCTTAACAGCGGGACTACCCCATAACCCCGGTATAGATTTTGGATTTGAGACTTTAGATTAATATAGTCGGAGCGAGAGGATTTGAACCTCCGACCCCATGACCCCCAGTCATGTGCGCTAACCGGACTGCGCCACGCTCCGATATATAGTCTAATGAGACTGAATTATAATAAACTCACTAACTTTAAAATTTAAATAAGATTGGAGAATAAATCAATATTGATTAGATGTTGCAAAATTCAGGTGTTCTTATTCTGCAATGTATATACTCCAAATACAAAATCAGTAGAATTGCTACTATTTAAGTATTCTCGGTCAGCAGCAAATATGCGGTTTAAAATATGCTGATTTTCTTCTGATTCGATTATGAAGTGATGAGCAATATCTTTTAAGACAAGCTGTACTATGCCACCGCCCAGCCGGATTTCATTTTCAATATTAAATTTTTTATGAATTTCAGTTAAAATATTTTCCGAGCCATCAGGTCATATATAGGTAAATTTGATTTGAAATATTTAGATGAATAAGGTAAATAATAGTTTTAATCACGTAGAATCTTATTTTAGAAGTTATCCATATCACTTAGAATCGCTTCGAGCTCAGACACAACATAATTAATCAGAGAAAAATCCTTTTTTACAACTACCGACTTGTGATCACTTTCCAAAAAGGTCCTGGCTCCTTTTATTGTAAATTTTTGATCATACAACAGATTTTTAATCTTAAGCACCACGTCAATATCATCCTGAGCATATCGCCTGGTTCCTCCCGGCGTTTTTACCGGACAAAATTGAGGAAATACGGTCTCCCAATAACGCAGAACGGATTGTGGCAATCCGGTCTCCTTACTGGTATATCCGATTGAAAAGGTATTTTCTTGCATAAAATATTAGGATAAATTTAAAGTTATACTCTAAATATATGGGAAAAATATGTTTTTGTAAACAGCTAATTTAAATTATTTGTTAACTTGAATAATTCATAGCCTCTAACTCAAAGTTTTAAAATAATAGATTTAAGGTATCATAAAAAACTATATTTAAAATACTCTGTTGAAAAGCCACAATACAACTAAGTAATTATTTCTTCGAGACTTAGCGCCTTAGAGGCCTATATTTGTGAATCATCCAGGTTAAAATATTTTTTACAATAGCAGTACTTGCTCCGGATCGGATAACCCTTTCTGTAAAAACGGATGTGTGTGTGAAGGATGGTTTTTGTAGTTTCTGCTTAAAAACACGCAAAGTATCTGTAGCATAGATACTTCTTCTGCCAATATGAAAATTCCGATGAGTTTTCATACTACCCAGTTCCAGATTTCCGACTGCAAAGTGATAGCCACTTTTTTTGACATTCTCTTCAATTTGCCTGTTTGAAACACCATATGGATAGCAGAAGCTGATAATCTCCCCACCTGTAATGTTTGATATTTTTGTTTTTGATTCGGCAAGTTCATCCAGCAGCTGATTATCATTCAAGACCGGCAGGTACTTATGCGATTTTCCATGTGACCCTATCTCAAAACCACTAGCCACCAATTTTTGTATTTGCTCAACATTCAGATGGCGGGAATGACGTTGAATCTTAAATGCTTCCCAGGTATTGATCATGCCGATGTAGTCACTAAGAACATAAATAACAGCCTTAAAACCGTAATTTTTTAAAATTGGTAGCGCATATCGATATATTGATTCATAGCCGTCATCAAAAGTTATTATGACCGGCTTATCCGGTAGCTCTTGATTCGCAAGTATATCTATAAAGGTAAGCGGTGTAAATCCGAATTTATATATCCGTTGTAGTTGCTTTTCAAATATGTAAGGATGTATGGTTGTCAGACCAAATTCTTTCTGCGGGGAAATTTTATGATAGGCGAGAACCGGAAAATATTCCAGCGTCACAGGCTTAATTCCAACATTTCTCTGACGTCATAGTATTCCAGACCATTCATTTCTGCCAAATCCTGGTTTACAACCTTGCCATGATAGACAGTCAGGCCACTGCGTACTTCCCGATGCATAGCGATAACTTCTTCACCCCCCAGATGGGCAATCTGACACAAAAAGGGCATGACAGATCTTGACAGTATCTGACTGGATGTGGTCGGTATTAAGGATGGCAGATTTGTTACACAATAATGGATAATTTCGTCCTGAATAAACACCGGATTCTCATGAGTAGTAGGATGTGAGGTCTCTACGCATCCACCCTGCTCAATGGACAGATCAATTATTACACTACCTGGTTTAAGAAGTTTTACATCGGATTTTTCAACGATGACCGGTACTTTTTTGCCCGGTGTCTGAACTGCGGTAATCAACACATCCGTATTCAAAAGCACTTCACGCAATAAACCACGTGAATATTCAAATGTGATCAGTTCCGCATCAGGGTTTGTATTAATTATTTGCCCCAGTTTGTCCGGATTTGTATCGATTAAATGCACATTTGAACCAAGGACCAACGCCTGTTCAGCAGCAGCTAACCCGGCGCTGCCGGCACCAATAATTGTCACGGTAGATGATGGTGCGCCAGCGGCGTGACCGAGTAAAACTCCCTTCCCGCCCTGATTCTTTTGCAGGTAGCGCGCAGCTTCAAATACGGCTATTTTTCCCGCCAAATGACTCATTGCTTTTAAAACCGGTCTGGTATCATGACTGTTGGTAAATAATTCTGCAGCAAAAAATATCGATTCGTATTTTAAAAGAGCTTTTAGAAGATCCGGATTGTTGGCTAAAAATAAAAATGAAAAACTGAGATGATGCCCGGTATAGAGTTCCTGCTCAATGGGAGTGGGTGCTTGCACTTTAAGGATCAACTCAACGGCGCTGAATATTTTCTCAGAAGTCGGCAGGATTTGAGCTCCGGCTGCTTCGTAGTCAGTATCCGGAAATGAGCTGTATAATCCGGCGCCATTTTCCACATAGACTTCATGGCCAAACCCGATCAGTTGTTCAACATCACGAGGAATCAGAATAACCCTGTTCTCAGAGGGCTTAATTTCTCTTAATATGCCTATTTTCATGCTGCCGGTTGAAGAATTACAGTAATAAATTTATCGGGATGAATAATTTTGTTTGCCAGGTGCATTACATCGCCGGATGTAACACTATCGATATTTTTAATCATAGAATCGATCGAAACATATTCCTTAAAATATATCTCATTTTTTGCCAGACGAGACATCCTGCGCGAAGTACTCTCGAGTCCCAGAACCAGGTTCCCTTTAAGTTGATTTTTTACTTTTTTCATATTGCCGGATAATATTTCTTTTGTTCTTAGTTTATTCAATTCATCATAAAGCAGATTTTGAGCAGTTTTTACTTTTGCCTCATCTGTACCCAAATATACTCCGAATAAGCCGATATTTGAATAGAAATCGATAAAAGAATAAACGCTGTATGCCAGTCCGTGTTTTTCCCGCAATCGCTGAAACAGCCGGGAACTCATTCCGCCTCCCAGATATGCATTTAGCATAAGAAGTGCAAAACGATCATCAGAATCATAAGGTATGCTGCGTCCACCAGTGCAGATATGAGCCTGATTAATTGGCTGAGGTATGATAAATTCCTGTGAGCGGGCCACATTTTCAACAGCCGGTGATTGAGATTGCTTGACGATTTTGTGAAAATTGAAATTCTTCTCTACCAGGCTTACCAGTTTATCATGTTGCAGGTTTCCGGCAGCCGCGACCACTATCTTTTCCGGAGCATAATGTGACTGCCAGAATTTAACAACACTTTTACGTTCGAAACCGGAAACGATCTCTTCTGTTCCCAGTATTGGCCTGCCCAGGGGACCATCCGGAAATAGTTTTTCATGAAAAATATCAAATATATGCTCTTCCGGTGTATCCTTGGTTGATTTTATTTCTTCAAGTATCACAAATCGCTCCCGGGGGATCTCCTTTTCCGGAAAAACCGAATTACAAACCATATCAGAGAGAACTTCAACGGCACGATTAATATGAACATCGAGTGCATTTGCATAATAGCATGTCACTTCTTTTCCTGTAAAAGCATTCAGATTACCGCCAATAGATTCCAGGCTTTGCGCAATTGCCAGAGGGCTTCGTTTTTGGGTACCCTTAAACAACATATGTTCCAGAAAATGTGCAATTCCATTCTCAGACGGATTTTCAAACCGGCTGCCGGTTTTAATCCAAACTCCAACAGCAACTGACCTTACCGATGGAATATTTTCACTGATAATTGTCAGCCCGTTGTCAAGTACATTTTTATTGAAATTCTCAGAATACATTTTATTTTTGATCACCTGCCGGGTCAGTCTCAGGTTTCGGTTTTTCTTCGGTTTTACGCAGATAGTCTTTTCTGCTCAGGCCGATTTTACCTTCATTGTCGATTTTTTTGACCAGAACATCAACCTTATCACCGACGTTGAGCACATCAGTCACCCTTTCAGTGCGCTTAAAGTCAAGTTCAGAAATATGAATCATTCCTTCCTTGCCGGGAGAAATTTCGACAAAAGCACCAAAATTGACGACTCTTTTTACCGTCCCAAGATAATGATCCCCGATTTTGGGATCTTTTACCATGGTGGTGATGATCTGAATCGCTTTGTCCACTTTCCCGACATCTTCGGAGGCGATTGTTACAGTGCCGTCATCATCGATATCAATTTTCACCTCTGTTTCTTCGACAATCTTTTTGATCGTTTTTCCGCCGGGTCCTATGACCAAACCAATCTTATCCACATTAATTTTAATCGTTTCAATTCTCGGGGCATATTTGGATATATTTTCGCGTGGTTTATCAAGCGTCTTATCCATAATCTCAAGGATATGGAGCCGTCCCTTACGAGCACGATCCAACGCTTTTTCCATAATTTCGTATGATATTCCCTTGATCTTGATGTCCATTTGAATCGCTGTAATGCCTTCACTCGTACCGGCAACTTTAAAATCCATGTCACCAAGATGATCTTCGTCACCCAGAATATCAGATAAAATCATGATATCATCATCTTCCTTGATCAATCCCATGGCTATTCCGGCCACATTGGTTTTGATCGGCACACCGGCATCCATCATGGATAGGGATGCAGCACATACAGTAGCCATCGATGATGAGCCGTTTGATTCCAGTACCTCCGATACAATTCGAATGGTATATGGAAACTCACCGTTTTTCTCAATAAACGGATAAAATGCCCGTTCTGCCAAATTACCATGCCCGATTTCTCTGCGACTGGTACCACGTATCGGTTTTGCTTCTCCGGTACAGAATGGCGGAAAATTATAATGCAGCATATATGCTTTATAGCTCGATCCTTCCAGGGAATCGATCAGCTGTTCATCCAGTTTTGTGCCCAAAGTGGTTGTTCCCAGGGCCTGTGTCTGACCACGAGTAAACAGTGCTGATCCGTGCACCCGCGGGAGATAACCCACTTCGCAGGTGATTGGTCTTATTTCATCTTCTTTCCGGCCATCCAGACGTACTTTATCACCGAGCATCATGGCACGGGTTTCATTCTTTTCAATATCATGTAAATATTCACTGATCAGTTTTTCCGTCTCAGGATACTCTTCAATTAACTGTTTAATTGCATTCTCTTTGATTTCTTTCAGTGTGCTACGACGCTCTTTTTTCTCCTGTATCTTGATGGCCTTTTTTATACCATCAGTACTGAGTTCTGCTACTTTTCCGGCAAGTCCTTCCGGGACTTCAGGCAGTTCAATTTCCCTTGTCTGTTGGCCGACTTCTGCAACCAGATCTTTTTGCAGCTGAATCAGCTGTTTTATACCTTCGTGTGCAAATTTTACCGCTTCAAGCAACTCATCTTCATTAATTTCCTTTCCTTCCCCTTCCACCATCACAATGGATTCATCGGAACCGGAAACAATTAATTCGATCGTACATTTTTCCACTTCTTCAAAAGTCGGATTTAGGATAAGATCGCCGCCCATTTTTCCGACACGGACAGAAGCAATCGGTCCGTCGAATGGAATATCCGAGATGGAAAGTGCGGTTGAAGCGCCAACGGCCGCCAGGACATCCGCATCATTTTCCCTGTCCATTGAAATGACAGTGGCAATGATCTGGGTTTCACTTTTATAGCCCTCAGGAAATAGGGGACGTATCGGCCGGTCGATCAAGCGGGCCGAAAGTATTTCCTTTTCCGACGGCCGTCCTTCACGTTTAAAAAAACCACCGGGAATTCTACCCGCTGCGTATGTCTTTTCGCGATAGTCA
>CAYULK010000179.1:0-6795 GCA_964445625.1 uncultured Calditrichota bacterium | reverse complement strand
AAAGGTAAGGGTGGTTGTTTCTTCCATATTATGCATGATGTTAAATGCCTGCACAGCCTGGCCTGCAGCACCCTTCATCAGATTATCGATAGCGCTGAATACGATCAGCCTGTCGGAATCGGGATCTCGGGAAAAGCCGATATCACAGAAATTACTTCCGGTTAAAAGTTTCGGGTCCGGTAACCGGTGGATGCCGTCTCTTTCATTAATGATACGGATAAAGGGTTCGTCCTGATACGTTTGCCGGTATATTTTCCAAATATCTTTCTCACTCAGATTATTTTTAAGAAAAGTGTGCGCGACACAGTGAATTCCCCGCACCATATCGATTGAAGTTGCGGTCAGATGTACTTTTACCTGACCGTGCAGGCTCAGCTCCTGATTTATTTCTGCGCTATGGCGATGGCCAAAAGGTCTATATGTTCGTATTGCTCCGCTGCGTTCAGGATGATGGCTGGCGGGATTACCTGTCGCGCCGGCCTGGCTGGTACCTGCTTTTATCTCTATGATAGTTGATTTGTGATCAACGATATTATGATAGTACAGGGGATACAGTGCTAATATCGCCGCAGTGGCATTACACCCCGCGCATGATACATAATCGGTTTTGCTAATTTCCCGACGGTGTAATTCCGGTATGCCGTAGACAAACTCTTTGAGCAAGTACGTTGCCGGATGCTCAATCTGGTACCAGGTTTGATAATCCCCGATCGAACCCAGACGGAAATCGGCACTGAGATCGATAAGACGCGGAGCGGTTTTACAGAAAAAATCAATTCTCTGCATAGTCCGTCCATGAGGCAGGCACAGGAACAATGCATCACACGGCTCTAATTGAGCTAGCGCCGAATATTTCAGATCCGTTATTTTACGCAGGTTTGGATGCGTTTTTGCGACAAACCTTCCTGTGTACGTTTCGGATGTGATTTGTTTAATAGCCACTCCGGGATGAAAAAGAAGCAATCGCAGCAGTTCGCCTCCCGTGTACCCGGCGCCGCCAACAATGCTAACCTGTATTTTAGCCATGACCATTTCCTTCTGCTACTTTAACCACATAGTCAACAATTCTGGCCGGAATATCGATACCAGTGGGTTCAATTGAATTCTTAAATTCCATTGTATAGTTTACTTCGTTCACCAGATAGCCATTTCCGGTTTCAAACAGGTCGATGGCCACAATGCCTCCGCCCACAGCTTTAGCTGCCTGGAGGGATATCTCTGCCAATTCGTCTGTCACCGGGCAGTTTTCTGTCTCTGCCCCGCGGGCGGTGTTTGTAATCCAATGTTCAGACCTGCGGTAAATCGCAGCGATGCATTCATCACCGACTACGAAACTGCGAATATCGTGTCCGTTTTTTTCAATATATTTCTGAATATAGAAAATGGAATGATGATAAGAACCTAATACGGTTTTGTGTTCCAGGATCGCTTCAGCTGCTGAGCGAGTGTCAATTTTTGCCAGCAAGCGCCCCCAGGAACCTACCGCCGGTTTCAGTACTACCGGATAGCCCATCGCTTCAATTGCTTCTAGGGCGGATTCCTCAGTAAAAGCAATATAAACCTGTGGTTGCGCGATGGATTGTTCCTTTAATTTGAGGGAAGTCATAAATTTACTCCCACAAATCCCGGCAACCAATGATTGATTGACACAGGGGATTCCGGCATCTTCAAATAATCTCAGTGCATGCAGTGCACGATAATGATTAATACTCCGCTCAAGAATGATATCGACCGCCGGTAGTTTGTAATCAGATAAATTAAAGGTAAGCCTTCTGTCATCGATCATTACTATATCGAGGTTTTTTCTTTTATTTAATTCAGTGAGGAGAAGTTTTTCATCTTTTCTGATCACTGAATGTAAAAATCCGATAGTTAATTTTCTGCTCAAATTTGTTATCCTCTCTCTTTTTTTACATGATTCAATATAAATTTTAATTCCTGTTTGTCCACTGTTCGGCCCATCCGGCCAATCTGTTTCACCTGGTCAAGAATTTTTAATACAAGTTCTTTCTCCATGTCCGGTTCTCCAATCTCAGCCAGCATATATTTTACAGAGGAAAGACCGGACATGTGATCGAGGGATATTTTCGGAATTCTGCCGACTAATTCCGGTGACAGGCTCTGGTAGTGCAGAGGATCTTTTAAGGCGGCCTGAGTATGCACGCCGGCACAATGAGTAAAGGCATTCATTCCGGTCAGCGGATACATGGGTGGAATATCGATGCCGGAATATCTGCTCACAATATCGTATAACTGTGGTAGTTTTTTCAGATTCCATGGTGCATCAACACTAAAATCGGTTATAAGCACACTTAACAAAGATGCCATATCTACCAGTCCGGCTCTTTCGCCCAATCCCAGTACGGTTACATCAATGATGTCCACACCGGCACGAAATGCGTCCAGGGCATTGGCCAAGGCCAGACCACGGTCATTATGGCAATGGACGGCAATCTGCGGAAATGCGTTTCCGGCAGCGAGATCATCTCGCAGATGTTTTACATAATCGTACATGCTACGCTGTGTGCCGGGAATCATATAGCCCGTCGTATCGGCAATACTGATGATATCCGCACCGGCATCGACCGCGTTTCCGGCGGCAGTGACCACATTGTTCCATTCGGATCGCACCGTATCTTCAGGAGTATATCGGATTATTAAATCCGGTCTTTTCTCCTTCGCATAAGATATAATCCGGGTAATCTGATCCAAAACCTGTGAAAAAGTTTTATCATGATGTTCCAGCCTGTTATTGGAAACGCAATAAAATATGCCAAGAAATTCAATCCCGCATTCAAGTGCCAGATCTACATCTTCTTTAACAGAACGGGAGTGGGCACCAATAATGGTTTTTAAACCGGTCTGTGCAATATGCCGGATAAAGCGTCTTATCTCATCTGTTACGATGGGGTGTCCTGCTTCGATAATATCAATACCGATCTCATCCAGCAATTCAGCAATAGCTGTTCTGATGTGATTGGAAAAACAGACACCCGGAGTCTGTTCACCTTCCCGTAACGTGGAATCAAGAATTTTTATCATAGTGTATTATTCACCCCAATCTTCCTCAGCCTGTGGTGCTTCATCCAAAACAAACGGTTCCGTTGAGCTGACTATTAATTCTGATCCACATTCCTGACAACCAAGGATCTCATCCTGTACGGTATCTTCTGCAAGATTAATGCTCGCATCGCATACGGGACATGTTGCTGTATTTTCCATCATTTTCTCCTTATAGTGTAAAAACTAACCACAGAGCACCTAGTAAAACTCAACTCTCGATTCTCGTTGCTCGCTATTTGATTCTAAATAATCGATAGCAATCCCAGTCATTAGTTACGAATTACCAGTTCCCAATTCCCAATCTTTACTCGGCGTCTTTGGTTATTTTCAGTTTTCCCTTTTTCCCACAACTTTTAACACTATCTTTTTTGTAAAATATCTTATCAATAATTATTCATCTCTACAAATTTCAATAAAATATTGACAGAAATCATATTATTTGTTAAATATTTAACATGATTACAATAAATGAATTACTTGAGCAGATAATTCTGCGTACACCTTTCCTGGAAGAGGGGCTCTCACAAGGTATTATTAATCTTTCCGCGCTATCGAGAAAGATAAGACCACAGATCGAAAAAGAATTATTAAAACCGGTGAGCGCCAGTGCAATTCTGATGGCATTAAAAAGACTATTACCTGATATCGTGTCAAAATCGGAAAACATGGGTATAAATTTAAAGGCCGGGGATATCACTGTCCGCCTGGGACTAACCGAATTTACATATTTAAAATCGGCTACATTAATTGAAAATAAAATGCAATTACTCGACGAAATAAAGTCAGGCGGGGATTACTTCGTGACGATTACTCAGGGTGTTCATGAAACAACAACAATTATAAATTCATCCTTAGAAAAACGCATCGAGGAAATATTTGGTGGGGAAACGCTAATAAAAAAAATAGATGATTTAGCAGCTATCACGATTCGTTTAACGGGAGAGATGGTTTATCTACCGGGCGTACATTACAATATATTAAAGCAACTTGCCTGGCATAATATCAATGTTATTGAGGTTGTTTCTACCTATACGGAATTTAATATCATCCTGCAAAAAAAAGAAGTTGATACATCTTTCTCCATATTATTAAAATATTTATCACCATAGTACTTAATTATTAGTATTCAATATTCAAGCGAACCTGTAATTTATGACAGAACTGGATTTTGCAGATGAAGAAGCGGCTAATGAAAAAGTCAATTAGGTTTTTGTTGGCCAAACTTATAATCGGCTCTGACGAAATCAATTTAAAAATAATGAACTATCAGAGGATAAAATATGTCCCTGAAAAATATTAACAAAAGACATTGATTAATATGACAGATATAGCAGGAATAAAATACTACTCACCTTTAGAAGAAAAAATTAACATCATTTCTCATGCCAGCGGTTTAATTTTAAGCATTATTGCCCTGGTGCTTTTAGTTATGCAAGCATGTCTCCACGGAAACGTTTTGCATGTGGTAAGTTTTGCCATTTTTGGCGTAAGTTTAATTCTTTTATATGCGGCTTCAACTTTTTACCATAGTGCTAAAAAGCCGGAGCTAAGAAGCAGATTGAAAATCTTTGACCACGCATCTATTTATATTCTCATTGCCGGAACCTACACTCCTTTTACGCTTGTTGTTCTAAATGGTACAATAGGTTGGGTGATTTTTGGTATTTCCTGGGGTTTGGCTTTAACGGGGATAATTTTGAAACTTTTCTTTACGGGAAAATATAATTTAATTTCGACTATAATGTATATATTAATGGGTTGGGTTATCGTTTTCGCCATAAAACCATTAATTGATAATTTGCCTTTTGAAGGTTTACTTTGGCTTTTTGCCGGAGGAATGTCTTACACAATTGGTGCAATTATATACAGCATTAAAATAATAAAATTCAATCACGCCATTTTTCACATGTTTGTTTTAACCGGCAGCTTTTGTCATTTTATATCGGCTTTCTATTATGTTTTACCAGGTTAATATACCAGCATTTGGTTTGTGAGAAATTAAAAAAATACAACATATCCAATCTTTTTTAACCCTGACTTAGATTCTGTTATCCGTTTCGTTATAATGTTTTTATTTAATAAATGCGGCCACTATAAAAAGGTAAAAAATCGAAATGGTCATCCTGCCCGCCTACAGGCGGGTCAGGATCTCTTGCTTATATTTATAAGCCCCGAAATAAAACATTCCTGCAATGGGTTTTATAAATTTTTGCAATAATTTTGATTAACCGGTAAAGTTCATCCCTCGCAGAGCCGCCGAGATAAAGAAGAAGTAATTAGTAATTGGGAACTTGGAACTACATGAACGGTATTTATGGCACACGGATTACCCTCGTAGAACGGGGCAGGACGGACTAAGCTGATTCTCGCGGAACCCTCGTTCCAAGTTGTACTTGGGAACGCCCTATTCGATATCTGAAAACACTCCGGGACGTCCTGCGTGAACGTTTACCCATCCGGAAGGATGGTTCAATTCCGATGGTTGCGCGTGCCTGGGCAGCCAAAAGTCAAGTTTAAACATGAAAGTCGCCCAACTATTATTGAACTTATTCAGTTTTGATTTGTATATATATATGTGTATATTATGTTATGATATTCGAATGGGATGAGAATAAAAATATCAGTAACATTAAGAAGCATGGTATTGATTTTAAAGATTCATTAAAAATATTCTCCAATACTATGATTACTAAAGTAGATGACAGAAAAGACTACAAAGAAAAAAGGTGGATAAGTTTAGGGAATTTAGAAAATATAATCGTCATCTTAGTTTATACTAAAAGAGGCAAAATTATTAGAATTATTTCGATTCGAAAAGCAAATAAATCAGAAAGGAAAATATATTATGATCGCATCAACAAAAACTGATTTTAATCGTTTAGCAAAACTGACTGACGATGATATTGATTATTCTGATATTCCCAAGAGCGATGAGGAATTTTGGAATGATGCTGATGTTATTTTCCCAGGCAAAAAAATACATTTATCCATTCGTCTTGATGATGATATTGTTCACTGGTTCAAGCGTTTTGGAAAAGGCTATCAAACTAAAATTAATTCTGTTCTCAGAACGTATATAAGCTCCATACAGAAAAAACAGACCGAAAAGTCAACTTAATTATTTGAGACTTATGCCGAATGCAATCCTTCGGAAGAGTCTTTTACAGAAGAGATCCCTTCGGGGGTAGCCTAAATTTATGAATAGCTCAAGATAACTGGAAGCACCTATGGAAAAATCAAAAAATAAAATTCAGAAAATCAGAGATTATGACTGGAAGAAACTGTTCTTTGAATTGGTCGTTGTATTTTTAGGTGTTACAGCTGGTTTTTTACTTAATAACCGGCAGCTAGAAAAACAGGATGAGCGGCTCAAAATAAAGTATATGAATGGATTCCTGCAAGATGTGACTACCAATATTACTGAGCTAAAAACATCAATTGAATCTGATAGTCTTTGGTTAAATCGTGTGAAGCCTAAATTAATAACAATTCAAAAAGGAACAATAACGGTTGATTCTGCTAATGCTGTAATAAAACAAATAATTTCGATATCAAAAGTTGGAATTCAAACCGGCACTTATGAAGATATCACAAACAGTGGTAATCTGAATATCATCAGTGATTATAATTTAAAAAAACAAATTGTTGATTACCACGTCGCTATTTCGGGTGTTGAGTTTATTCAATCTTAGAAAACCACCTTCTTTGAAGGTGGTAATGTGCATCTTGCTT
>CAYULK010000178.1:0-6838 GCA_964445625.1 uncultured Calditrichota bacterium | reverse complement strand
CATCCTGCCCGCCTGAGGCGGGTCAGGATCTATTGATTTTATTGGAGTTAAAGATGCCGACCCGCCTCAGGCGGGCGGCATGACGAATAACCCATTTTTAGAGTTGGTTCATATATTATAAAGACTATTATTAAAACAGAGGTGTTCTATGATTCCCGAGCTGGATCATATTGGTATTGCTGTCACCAATTTACAGGATGTCATAATTACTATGAAAAATGTTTTTAATGCAGATCCTGATTTTTTAAAAGAAATCGCAGATCAAAAAGTGCGCATTGCCGGATATAATAATGGGAATACAGTATTAGAATATTTTGAACCGACCTCAGAAGATTCTCCGATATCTAAATTTTTACAAAAACGCGGGAATGGCATTCATCATATTGCTCTGCGTGTTCAGGATCTGGAGAGAAAACTGGCTGAGCTGGATGCAAAAGGATTTCGGTTAATTGATCGAACAGCGCGTAGCGGTGCAGATAATAAAAAAATCGCTTTTCTTCATCCTGACAGTTGTAACGGCATTTTAATTGAATTATGTGAAGTTGAAACATAATCACCGCATCCATTTTATAAATATGATATCTCTAAAGAATAAATTAGCCAACCTTCCTGCCAAGCCTGGCGTATATATTTTCAAAAATAAAGCAGATAAAATTCTTTATGTAGGAAAAGCAAAAGTTCTAAGAAATCGCATTCGCTCCTATTTTCAAAAATCGCGGCCATTTGACCCTCGCATGCAGATCCTGGTAAAAAAAATCGCTGATCTTGAGTTCATTATCACTGATTCGGAAGTAGAAGCATTAATTCTGGAAGCAAATTTAATAAAAAAGCACAAGCCGCGGTATAATGTTGACCTCAAGGATGACAAGAGTTATCCGTTCATCCGTATTACTAAGGAAGATTTTCCCCAGGTTTTTACAACGCGAAAAATAATACGCGATGGCTCCACCTATTTCGGACCATATACCAATGTTAAGGATATGCGTTATGCGCTTCACACCTTAAAACGCCTTTTTACAATTCGTTCATGCAAATTTAACCTGAATAGTGATACTGTCACCAAAAAAAAAGTGCCCCTCTGTCTTGAATACTATATTAAAAAGTGTCAGGGTCCTTGTCAGGGTCTTCAGGATATATCCGATTATCAAAAAACAATTGAAAAAGTAAGGCAGTTTCTAAAAGGGAAAACCGATTACTTACTTTCTGAACTAAATGATGAGATGAAATCATTGGCCGCCAGGCAAAAATACGAAGACGCGGTACAGGTACGTAATAATATCAGAGCTCTCGAAAAGTACCGCAATTCTCAGAAAGTGGTTATGAATGATAACCTTGATCGTGACCTTTTCACTCTGGCACAGGAAGACGATGATGCCTGTGCAGTTGTCTTCAAGATTCGTGAAGGTAAAATTGTCGGACGGATGCATTACTATCTCAGGGGTGTACTACATAAAAATGAATCCGAAGTGCTTGAACATTTTGTAAATCAGTATTATAGTAACACCGACGAACTTCCCCTGGAGATATTTTTACCGCTTCAGATTGATGGAATTCCGATTATTGAAAAATGGCTGTCCGGGCAATCAGCCAGAGAAATAAAAATATTTATTCCCCGTATCGGTGAGAAAAAAAAACTTATGGAAATGTGCACACAAAATGCCCGGTTCTTGCTGGAGGAATTGAAAATTCAGAGGGTAAAAGCAGGAAGTACAATTCCCTATGCGCTAAAATCTTTGCAAAGAGATCTGAATCTTGACTCTCCCCCGCTCCGGATTGAATGTTTTGATATTTCAAACATTCAGGGACGAGACCCGGTTGCTTCTATGGTATGTTTTGTTAATGGCAAACCAAAAAAAAGTGAATACCGTAAATTTAAAATCACAAACATAGATACACCCGATGATTTTGCTATGATGCGTGAAGTCGTGAATCGCAGGTACAGTCGATTATTACGTGAGAAAAAACAAATGCCCGATCTCATTCTGGTTGATGGCGGAAAAGGTCAGTTATCAAGTACACTTTCTGTTTTAATTGAACTAAACCTTAGTGAGCAGCCGGTAATCGGTCTGGCCAAAAAACTTGAAGAAATATTCTTACCTGGAATTCCGGATGCACAGATGTTACCAAAAACATCATCCGGTTTGAAATTATTACAGAACATCCGTGATGAAGCACATCGTTTTGCGATAACTTATCATCGTATATTACGAAAAAAGCGCACGATATCATCGGCCCTGGACAAAATTCCGGGCATTGGTCCCGGCAGGCGGAATCAGCTTTTAAAGTCATTTGGTTCTGTCAAAGCAATTAGAGGATCAAATCCGGGAGAAATCCATGAAAAAAGTGGTATACCTGTAAAACTTGCTGAGATTGTACACCGGACACTGCAGGAGATAAGTTCTTGAGCAAATACTTTTTTTATTCATTTTTAGTAATTATATCTTGCTGTGATCGGCAGCTCTATTCACAGGATTCCGGGCAGTACACACCCAGTACATTTGTTTTTCCCACATATAAACATTCCTATGGCATCCGTAAGGCAGGGTCGACTGAATTATTTCTTTTTATGGGATTCCGGGTAAAGTTTAAGAGTCCTCAGGGCCTTGCATGTGTTCGTCTTGATGCCTGGGAAGATCCTGATGATCCCCATGATAATGATGAAGTTACGGTTTATGGTGTTAATTCAGGACAGAATAATGTCATTTATAACAGTTCCATGTGGGGTCTGGATGTGTACGGGCTTGATGAAGAAGATGAACAAAAGCTATCCGGGCCACATGGCATCTGCGCCAATAGTAATGGTGATGTTTATATCGCAGATTCGGGAAATCATCGCATTGTTCGTCTTTTTAATCCGGGCAATAAGCTGGAATACGTAACTGCGCTAGGTAGTGAAGGTGGCAAACCCGGTGAATTCAGGTATCCCTTGCAGGTGGCGATGGATGGGAACGGAAGCATATATGTGAGTGATACTGGAAATCATCGAATTCAAATATTTAACCGGAATGACAGTTTACTACAAATTATTGGCGACAATGGTCAAATCCTTTCACCCAACGGTATAGCTGTTGCCCATTCTTCAGAAAAGCATCGCTATCGTCCTGATAATTTTATAATCCTGATTGATTCTGTTGATCAACGTATTTCTAAATTCGATCTCAACGGGAATTTGTTATTACGTAAGAATATTCAGTCAACAGGATTCTCTCAGGGTCAGCTTGAATATGTATGTCTTGATTATTATAACCAGATTTTGATAACAGATTCATATAATCATTGTATCCACAAATTTGATAAGAATCTTGAACATCTGACGTCGTTTGGCCGCCGGGGTGATGACGACCATGAATTCATAGAGCCAACTGGTATTGCTATTTATCGCAGATTAGGGCAGCTGTTCATTGCGGAAAAAAGTGGTGCCCAGTACTACTGGATCGGAACGGATATTAATGATTTTAGAATCGAAGACAGGCAAACAAGTATCATATTCAGATTTACATTAACAGAACCGTCATTCGTTTATCTCGATATATTCGATGAGGAAAACAAATTCATAAAACGTATCGCCGAAAAGCAGTTCCTGCATCCGGTAAAAAAACACACACTTTTCTGGAATTTACGAATGGGCAGAAAACTTCCTGCCAAAACATTCGGGGAAGAATTAAGCCGGTCCAAAATTGCCCAACCGGGAGAATTTGTGCCGGCCGGAACTTATAAAGTTAAAATAACGGCCGAAGCCACCTACTCGTCGCGTACCTATTTTACCAAATCAATTGAAAAAAAGTTTATTGTGAGTAAAAACTTGACAACAAAATAGATAATAAAGATAAATTTCAGCCGGAATTCAGGATTTTGGAAAGAATTTTTTTTGCGGAGGCTTTATCATTGGGATCGAAGAACAAGAATTCTGCAATGTCATCAGGCACCATCCCTTTTGACCTGAGCACAGCCGGTTCTTCACCCTGTACCGGCAAAGAACAAATAAAGAGATTACTTGAGTATCTGTCTTTCAAATATTCAATAATTTCAACATTTTTTGCAAATATCTCAGCATTTTCCAGATCACATATGACCACACAGCCAATCGAATGTGGAATGATCAGATCCCATAAGTACATATATTCTTCGTTTTCCTGATTCATGAAGTAGAAATAAATCGCCAGATTTGCATCCAGGGGCAAATATCCGACATCGAGTCCCCCAAATTTTCGGAGAGGCTGATCTGAGAGGAGAGTACAAAGGCTCTCCTTATCACTCTTCCAGCTGCCAATTACAGGAATCTCGAGAATATTCATAGTTTTTCCAGCGCTGTTTTTAGTTTTTTTATATCAATTTTATCTTTATCAAAGAGTGAATCAAATTTTTTATCGATGACATCATCAGCATGTTGTTTGCCGCCCAGAGTTTCATCAGAAATGATATCTGTTGATGAAATTTTCATTGCTTCCGATGACGGTTTTCCTTTAAAGAATTTTTTAAAGACATTTTTTAAACCCGCTTCGCCTATTTCTTTTTCCTGCTCAGTCATATGAGTGTCGAACTGCTCACGAGTCATCAATAATTGACCACCCATAAACTCTTTCATCTTTTGAAGCAATTGCAACTCATCTTCATCAAAGGCAAATAAGTAAGCTGCAATTGTTTGTCCACCCTGGTAAAATTTAAGATATGTCAGATCTGCTTCATCCATCAGTTGCAGATCTGTTTCGGGGGATATCAGCAATGTTTCATGAAGGTCGGGAAGATCTTCAAGAATTCTATTCCGGTTATCAATATACTGTATGGCGTCGAGTAATATCTGCTTGTTATTTGCTAAAATTTTAGGTTCATACTCTTCGTCGGCAAATGTTATGGTAAAATCACCCTGCATCCAGGTCACAAGTTTAAAAATTGCATCCAGGTTTTCGAATTTCCGATACTCGGCATCACAAATTTTACCATCCTGAAACCATATTTTACCTTCATCTCGTCCGTGATAAAGGGTTAAAATCCCGGTTTTTTTATTCTGTTCCAGTGTTTGTACTATGTCTAAAAGATTATAATCCTCTAGTTTACCTTGCATGCCAAAAGTTTGTTCATCCGTATCATGTTCGGCAATATCCTGAAAAAATCTTTTCATTCTCAGGCGCATCTCATCTTTTGCAACAGGTAGTTCGATAATGTCTGTCACTTCCAGTTCCCAGAGCATTTTTCTCTCTTCGGGCTGTCTCTCACCTGTAAAGCAAATCACGGGAATAGATTTGAACTCATCGATTTTCTTAGTACCCTTGAGAAGTTCCGTCAGTTTGTTCTGATCATGTTCAATTATAAACAAATAATCAAAAACATCCAGGCTAATCAGGCTGTTTGCATTTTCCAGTGAATCGGCAAATTCGAAATAGCTGAGATCAGTTGAAAAATTAATATTAATTTCTGCGAATAATGCTTTATCTCTTGAAATAATTAAACCGTCTAACAAAATATATCCTCTGGATCATTTTTTCATTGCGACCATAGACAAGATGGTCTTACGCACATCTTCTTTATCAGTCATATCACAGATTAGTAATTTACGTCCATCAGGGACGCGTATACCGGACTGTATTTTTTTGAGCAACCTGGAGTCTTTTGCATTCATGTTTGTAACCGCAATAGTCCAGGGAACATCAAACATACTTGTTAAATGATTAATGATATAACTGGTATATTCAAATTCATCGGGCTTTTCAGCATCAATGAGGAATATATATCCGAGCAGGCCTTCAGATAATTTTTCGACTATTTCCATCAGGCGTTTATCAAGCACGATTCCAAATACCTGGAGATAGAAATTTGCAGCAAGATCAATTTTTGTAAAATCGAGATCCTGGTTTGTCCGGACACCACTATGACTACCCTGGTTAAAGTTACGGATAAAGTCAGTTTTACCACAGGTATTTGATCCAAGGACCATTAATTTACCGCTGGTAAGTTTCCTGGCATTCAAGATTTTACGCAATTTCTTAACTTCACTGTCTTTTAATAACTGCTCACTTGACGCCGTCTTTTTTTGCGCATTTTCAACATATATCTCACCAATTCCGGATACGGTTTCACGAAATTCCAGATTTTTTGATTTAAGCAGCTTTTTGAGGATTGTCAGCGTTTCGATCATGGGATATGGACTGAATTCAATAATTTCATGGAGCTTTCTGAACTCATTTAGATGCCTGATGAATTCTTCAAACTCAGTTTTTGAATTTGCCTGAAGAATATCTCCCTGATTGATAACCCGTAATTGCCGTTTTATGTCGCCCAAATCATTGACAAGATCATTAAACTGCCTGCTGATTTGCTCACCATAAAGAATAAGCCCGAAATTACTCAACTGGATACGGCTTTCTGATGCCTTTAAGGGCAATGGTCGCATCGAGAACCAACCCGTGTCCCAGGTCAGCATATAAAATACGGCGTCATCGCCACGCAGATTTCCCGAGATTGCATGGATAATATCACCATCAGCAAAATATATCTTGCCTGTACTTCCATTTGTCCGGATCCGTAAAACACCATTCCTTTTCTCGCGACCGAAGATTGTAATAAGACCTGTAAGATTAAAGTCCTGAAGGCTACCGCTGAAATGGGCCTCCTTTAATTTGCCGTTTGTTTCAACTTTTTTTAACGCATTAACGCAAAAATGACAGATATCTTCAATATCGTAGGTATCCGGAAATATGCGATAGGTTCCGAGACGATAAAATGCCCGGCGGCGGGTAGCATCATTTGGCACATTATATATTACAAATTTTGTCGTCCGGGCATTTACAAACAATGCCGCAAGATCGTTTCGCTCTGCACTCTTTATAGAAACATAATCGAT
>CAYULK010000177.1:0-6860 GCA_964445625.1 uncultured Calditrichota bacterium | reverse complement strand
GACCTCATATATATCCGACTGAAGAAGATAAAAATATCATAAACCAGTTTTTTAAAGATAATAATCTTAATCAAAAAAGTCGTATATTTGCGCTAGCGCCCGGATCGATATGGCCAACAAAACGCTGGCCGGAAGAGTACTTCACAAAAATCTGTTCCAGGTTAACCGCAGATGATTATTTTCCAGTGCTCATCGGTGGTCCGGAAGATGTCGACTTTTGTGCCGGTATTGTTAAAAAATGTCCGGAAGTAATATCACTGGCCGGAAGCATCACATTGCGTCAAACGACATACTTTTTGACCAAATGTACAGCTTTACTGACCAACGATTCCGCACCGTTGCACCTTGGTCTGGCAGCGGGAATACCGGTTAATGCCGTCTTTGGTGCTACGATTCCGGAGTTCGGATTTGCACCTTTCGGAGATAGAGATAAGATAATTGAATACAAAGATCTTGCCTGTCGTCCCTGCGGAATCCACGGCGGCAAAAAATGTCCGATAAAAACGTTTGATTGTATGATTAAACTGACGCCTGAATTAGTTTATAATAAGATTGAATTTAGTAATTTGTAACTGGGAATTAGGAATTTGTTATTGGTAGTATGCAGTAGACTGTAGGCTGCCGGCCAAAGGTTTAAATTGAATATAATTATTAAAACAAATTTACTAAAAACCAATAACAAATAACGAATACAAATTACCTTATTTCCGGCCTGGTTACAAAATATGGTACTGAGATAAATAATGTTCATAAAAAAAACTGAAATTTATGATATTGATCCGGATAATCCCGATGTGACTGTACTGGAACGTACGGCGGAGATAATCCGTGCCGGCGGAATTATTGTATATCCAACGGATACGCTATACGGTTTTGGTGTTGATGCCAGAAACCAGGTCGCCATGAACCGTCTGTATGATCTAAAGGGCAGAGATGATAAAAAACCGGTTTCCCTGATTGTTAAAAATTTACATCAGGCAGAATCCATTGTAGGTAAGCTGCAAGAATATGAGCGAACTGTTTTCAGGAAATTATTACCGGGCAAAATTACCTTGATTCTAAAAAAAAGAAAAAACACAGAGCTGCCAAAACTAACTCAGTTTCGAAAAATCGGATTTCGAATTCCGCATTATAAAATATGCAAAATTCTATCAGAATTAGCGGATTGCCCGATAACTTCAACCAGTGTAAATATTTCTACAAAAGACAATTTGAGCAGTGCAAAAGAAATTAAAGCACTTTTTAATAATCAGGTGGATATTATTCTGAACGCCGGTTCATTAAAGAAGAGCAAAGGATCTACCGTAATAGATCTGGTAACCATGCCGCCAACCATCCTGCGTGAGGGTGATATCTCAAAGAAGGAAATTGAGAGATTCCTGGGATACAAAATGCGTAAATCGTATCCCAATAAATTTGTGATAACATTTGTTTGCTCCGGAAATATTTGCCGGTCACCTATGGCTGAGGGTATATTGAAAAAAAATATTTCCAAATCAAGATATCGTGATTTGATTGAAATTGGATCTGCCGGTACCCTGAACATTAACAATTCTTACCCGACAATCGAAACACTTGATGTAACACATAATGCCGGGATAGATATCATAGCGCATCAATCCCGGGGTCTGGACGAGGCAATTATCAGGCGATCAAATATCGTCTTTTGTATGGCTCTGGACCATCTGCACTATATTCAGGAAAATTTTCCGGAATATAGATCCCGGATAAGATTGTTAAAGCAGATGGGTCTCGAAAGACAGTTGAGTAATCCGTCAATTGCCGATCCGATTGGCCGGCCACTGAGTTATTATGAAAAAATATTCAATCAAATATCTGATGAAATTAGCAGGACTACTCCGCATATCTATAAATTAGTTGATGAATTTTTACAGGATATCGGTAAGTCTGTAAAAAAAAATGAGGCCTAAAATGCCACTATTAAGGTCTATTTTCATATTTGTTATCCCTGTATTTGTATTTGTGCAGGCGTCCTCCCGCATTGACTCAATCGATAAAATAAATCAAACAGATTCAATGACTACTGACAGCACATATGTAAATAGCTTATATAAAACAGCAACTGTAAATATGCACGACACAATAAAGGTAATTCTTGATTATCCCAAAACCGAAAATAATGCATTTTCAGTTGGTGAAAAACTGACATTCAAGGTACGGTATGGATTTATCCGGGCAGGAACCGCCACAATGGAAGTGATGAAAGACAAGATGATCAGAGGCAAACCGGTTTACCATATTCAAACCAGGGCTGAGTCTGCTTCCGGTTTTAGCTGGATCTATAAAGTCGAAGACGTCATTGATAGTTATATGGACAAAATGGGTCTTTTTAGCTGGAAGTTTGAGAAGAGGTTGCGCGAAGGCAGTTATATGGTGGATTTATTAGTGAATTATTTTCCCGAGGATTCGCTGGCAGATATAAATTATATCCGATACGAAGATGAAAATACGATCCGGGATAAAGAACATTACCAGATTAAAACACCGCCATTTTCACGTGATGTACTGGCATCATTCTATTATATCCGGACACAGAATCTTGAGGTCGGCAAAGTTTTTACCATGGTAAATCATGATAATAAAAAAGTATATAACCTGGAAATCCATGTTTATCCGCGTGAAATTGCAGAAACAGCTGCCGGTAATTTTTCCTGCTTTGTTGTAGAGCCGCTTCTCAAAGGTGAAGGTTTATTTCAGCAGAAAGGCCGGTTGAGAGTGTGGATGACAGATGATAAGTTTAAAATACCGGTTCAAATGAAATCCGAAGTCGTGGTGGGTCATATTACGACCGAACTGGAGGAAATTTCCGGAATAAATGAACCCATCCCATCAAGAATGGACTACTAATGTCTAAATTTAAAAAACTTGATTTCTCAAAAGTTAAAACTTATGATCTTGCCCAAAGAAAAAGTAAAGTTTCGACTGATGATTTTGCGAAGGTCACTACAAATAATCCTGATTTCAAAGAATTTCTGGATAGTCTGCCAAATATATTATCAGGGAAACAGCTTCTTGAATTTATAAATCTGTATACAAAGGCAATAAATTGTAATTCACAGATATTGCTGATGATGGGTGCACATGTTATTAAAGTCGGATTAGGTCCGGTTTTAATAGATGCTATGAGGAATGGCTGGATTACACATCTGGCCGTTAATGGAGCATGTGTTATTCACGATGTTGAAATCGCAATCTGGGGATCCACCTCAGAAGATGTTGCCGAGGGCATCGAAGACGGTTCATTTGGCATGGCCCGTGAATCGACGGCGTTTATTAACGAAGCTGTCAGTAAAGCAAAAGGAAAGATGGGATATGGTGAGGCTGTTGCCGGGGCTTTACTAAAAGAAGGCGGTCCGCACACAGATCTGAGTATCCTGTACAATGCCTGCGAATTAAATATACCACTGACTGTACATTCTGCACTGGGCACCGAAATCATTCATCAGCATCCCAATGTCGATGGCGCTGCTATCGGAGATACTTCATGGACCGACTTTCAGATATTTTCAAATTCTGTCAGTATGCTCGATAAAAACTCGATTGTCATGAACATCGGTTCCGCTGTTATCATGCCGGAGGTTTTTCTAAAAGCACTTACTGTTGCAAGGAATCTTGGCTTTGATGCTTTTGGATTTACAACAGCCACATTTGACATGATCCGTCATTACCGTCCGACTGTCAATGTGGTACAGCGCCCGACACAGAAGAAAGGGCAGGGGTACTATTTTATCGGGTATCATGAAATTATGATTCCGTTACTCTATACTGCATTAAAATCAAATAGGAATTAGGAATTAGGAAATAATTGCGAAATCGTATCCGCTTGTCAATAACTTTTTACTTTTGCTCTACGCCTCTTTTCCAAGTTGACCTGGGCACATATTTTATCACTGCCTCGTTCCCAAGTTGTACTTGGGAACGCAATATTTGGTCTTACTTAACTACTTGTTCACTGCACACAGATTATTTCTAATGAAAAAAGTACAGCGTTTTGTCATTTGGATCTGCAAACACCTTAACCGCTAACAAATACTCAATTATTGTTGATGACATTTACGTTAAACTGCAAAGCAGTTTAATTACTGTTGAAAAAAATATTTGATAAAGTATTTGTGTGTAGGTTGACGTTTGTAATGCTGTTTGCTAATTAATACCTTTAAATATTCAACTCTTTCAGAGTTGATGTTCTTTATTGCTTTAATCTTCCCCGAACTACATTCGGGGTTTCATATTCAATTCCTTCGGAATTAGATTGTTTTATCTTTATTGTCGATGTTTTCTTAAATCTTTTTTTCATCTTTTTGCCAAAGGCATCCCTTGGGGACATAGAACTTTTACCAAAACCGATTCTTTTCACTTACCGGAAATAATCCAGCCTTTATTATTGTTATTAAAAAAACTATTAAATAAAGATTTTAAGGAAACTAAAAAATATGTGTGTTCCCAAGTTGTACTTGGGAACTAGAAAAGTAAATAAAAAAGGAGTACTAAAAATGGCACATAATTTACCTGATTTACCGTATGCACATGATGCACTGGAACCTTATATTGATGCCCGGACAATGGAAATTCATCATTCAAAGCATCATGCGGCCTATGTCAGCAAATTAAATGCAGCACTCGAGGGTCATGCTGATTTACAGGCGCAAAGTATTGAAGATATAATTAAGAATATTAATTCCGTACCTGAAAGTATCCGGACAGCAGTCCGGAATAATGGTGGCGGACATTATAATCACAGCATATTCTGGACAATAATGGGTGCCAATAAAGGTGGTAATCCGGTTGGTGATCTGTCCACTGCGGTTGATAGCAAATTCGGTAGTTTTGATAGTTTTAAGGATGAATTTGCTGCTGCAGCCGTAAATCGGTTTGGCAGCGGCTGGGCCTGGTTAGTGGTTAACAGCAGTGGAAAACTTGAGGTTACTTCAACAGCAAACCAGGATAATCCGGTGACCGATGGAAGTGCAGTCATTCTTGGACTCGATGTCTGGGAACATGCCTATTATTTAAAATATCAAAACCGCCGACCGGAATATATTCAAAATTGGTGGAATGTTGTTGATTGGGAAGCAGTCAATGACAGATATTCGAGTATTATATAGATAACTTTTACAGGCTGCTCTGATCGGGCAGCCTTTTTTTTATTTCATCCTGCCTTGCAAGATTTCTCATTAATTTTGTATTTTCTTTTTTTATCTATAGACATATGCAAAAATGTGTCATTCTCCCGAACTGCGTTCGGGATTTCGGAATTTTGCTTTTATTAAGGTGATAGATCCTGAAATAAACTTGTGCTGAACTTGCCTGCCCGCCGAAGGCGTGGTTTCAGTATTCAGGATGACAAAAAATGCAATTTTGCAGAATTCTATATTATATCTAAAAAATGGAGCATATTTTTGAAAAAGCTGGGCTTTTTTGGTACTCTTTCTCTGGTTGTGGGAAATATCATAGGGGTCGGCATTTTTACAACTACCGGCTATATGGCCAATTATATTCATTCTCCGGTCTGGATGCTGCTTGCCTGGCTGGTTGGGGCCTTTTATGCTATCAGCGGAGCAATCGTATACGGGATATTGTCATCACGATACCCACTTTCAGGTGGTGATTATCAATATCTTAGAAAAGCCGTACATCCTCTCGGTGGATATATGTTTGGCTGGTCAGCTTTTTTTGTTACATATTCCGGCTCAATTGCGGCTTTGAGCATTGCCGCATCCTTTTATTTTAACGGCATATTTAATGGAATAGATTTTAATGATTCAATCCTTGCCATTTCTGTTTTTGGCTTACCTTTTAATCTGACTGTAACCAAACTTTTTGCGGTTTTTTTAATTGTGGCTTTTTCCTGGATCAATTATCGTGGCATAGTTCTTTCGGGAACATCGCAGATTATCCTTACATCAGTCATTTTTGTTTTGTTAATAGTATTTTCAATCACCGGATCATTATCACCCATAGCTGATTATAGTTTACTAATATCCGAATCCACGATAGGGCAGGACTTTTCAGGGTTTTTGCTGGCCTTGATTGCCGTCCTTTTCGCCTATATGGGATGGACAACTGCGGTATATGTGGCCGAGGAGGTGAATGAAGCAAAATCTACCTTGCCCCGGGCTCTGATGATTGGAGTATTAGTGGTCGGCTTTATCTATATGTGGGTGAATATGGTTTATTTAATTGCGATACCTATGCCTGAAATGCAGAATATTGTAAATATCGGCACAAAGGTTGGAGTGACTTTATGGGGCGAGCAGGGTCAGATTGTAATATCAGGTTTAATTCTTATAGCAGTTTTAAGCTCGCTGAATTCCACTATTCTATCCGGCCCCAGAATATATATGGCGATGGGTCGCGACGGATATCTGTCAGGCAGGCCAGCCGATCTTCATCCCAAATTTGATGCACCATATATCGCTATTATATGGCAGGCAATCTGGAGTATTATACTGGTGCTAAGCGGTAGTTTTAACGAATTATTGTCATTTGTGGTATTCGTTGTTGTAATCTTTTCAATCGGGGCAAGTATTATAAGTCTGAAGATTTCTCTTAAACGGAAATCGTACCTTACCCCGGCAACAATCGGATCATTATTCTATCTGATTTTTTGCCTGATGATTCTGGTTAATACATTATGGCACAGACCAATGGAATCCCTCATCGGTTTAATTCTGGTAGCTATGGCCCTGCCATTTTACTATTTTGAATCTCGTCGGATTCGCCGCTTAACTAATTAAAAACAAGCAAGTATTATTTGCAAAAAATGAAATATTTGATTAAGTTTAACGTTTGTTAAAAGTGGGTTTAAAGCCCACTTTTTTGTTATATATAAGATTGAA
>CAYULK010000176.1:0-6878 GCA_964445625.1 uncultured Calditrichota bacterium | reverse complement strand
GGGAAAGAAAATATGATTTGTAAAAGCGTTTGATTGATTATGCCGCATAGATTGTCTTACCCGTGGAAATTGGATTTGAGTGTTGGATATTGGATGTTGAAAATGGGGAGAACGTAAGTTTTGTCGTAACCCCCTAATGAATAGAATGTTATAGAATTGAAATCTTAAAGTTTTCTACAGAACCATACAAGATATAGGAGTCTATAATGAAATTTGGAAAGGATTGGTGGGCGGGTATTTTGGTAATCAGTATTGTGTTTTCATTGCAATGTGTCGGGCAGGATGAGATTGATCCAAAACTGACAGAAGTCTGGGAGCCGGAACCGCCGGTAGTCACACCCGGAAAAATTGCAGAACCACCCTCTGACGCGATTGTATTATTTGATGGGACATCATTTGAGAACTGGACTGATAAAGATGGCAGACCGGTAAAATGGAAACTGGAAGACGGCGCGATGGTTGCTGTAAAGGAAACCGGTGAAATATTTACTAAACAGGGTTTCGGTGATTGTCAGTTACATGTTGAATTCAGTACCCCCAAAAAAGTTGTCGGAAAAGGACAGGGCAGGGGAAATAGTGGGATCTTCCTGCAAAAAAGATATGAAGTTCAGGTTCTGGATTCATATAATAACCGCACATATTCAAATGGCCAGGCCGGAAGTATCTATAAACAACATATTCCCATGGTTAATGCATCATTGCCTCCCGGTGAATGGCAATCCTATGATATCTTTTTTACGGCGCCGCGATTTGCTGATGATGGTTCAGTGCTGACTCCTGCGTATATTACGGTCGTTCATAATGGCGTCCTGATTCAAAACCATGTCGAAATAAAAGGTACAACTGTCTACCGTGGTGAACCGAAATATGAACCCCATGGGATGAAGGAACCCATTTTTCTGCAGGATCATGATAACCCGGTCCGTTATCGCAATATTTGGCTTAGGGAGATATAGCCTGAACGTTCTGAAGACAGTAAATGATCTCATGATACCCAGTCTTCCTGTAATATATCCCCCTGTACGCCGACAACCACTGCTTTTAACGGCACTTTGCGTGAAGACTGGGCCAATGCCTGCTGTGCCATCTGTAACAGACCGGAACAACACGGCACCTGCATAATAAATACAGTCAGGGTATTAATTTTGGCATCATTAATAAGATGTTTCAGTTTTTCAAGATAGATATCCTGGGAGCTATCCAGTTTGGGACAGGCAATGGCCAGTGTTTTCCCCTGAAGATATTTTTGATGAAATCCACCCAGAGAAAAAGCCACACAATCAGCAGCCAAAACCAGGTCAGAACCTGCATATTGCGGCGCCATGGGTGATATCAGATGCATTTGAATCGGCCAGTGCGTTAATGCGGAAGGTGTATCTCCGGTACTCTGGGCTGAGGTTATGGGTTTATCAAACGTCATGCTTTTTGAGCCCGGACATCCGCTTGGTTTTGGTGCAGCCATCTCCAATCCTGACTTTGGACTTCCGGATTTTGCCAGTACTTCCTGTGCTTCCCGCAGCAAATCTTCCTCGCCGTGTTCCCGCAGGTGCTCCAGATGGGCCTGAACGACATCCTCGCCCTGCTGCATGATATTATGAATAACCTGAACTTCATCATATGATTCCGCTTCACGTTCGATTACCGTTATCGCCCCCTGCGGGCAATCGCCCAGACAGGCACCTAATCCATCACAATATATATCATTAACCAGTTTTGCCTTCCCATCGACAATTTGCAGCGCACCTTCCGGGCAGCCGGGTATACATAATGCACAACCGTCACATTTTTCTTCATCTATTGTTATGATCTTACGAATCATTATTCACTCCGCAATCTGTGTATTCTTCTCCTCGTTCCCAAGTTGTACTTGGGAACGTTAACCAGGTTTTCATTTATTTATCTATCCTGAATAATTTATATTGTAGCAATGCTGCAATATAAATATTTTTCTGATCTTTTCCTCTTTGATTAGAGTCCCCGATCTAAACAGGATGGATGAAGTGAAAGGGAAATATCAGGTTTACACGATGCAGTACCCTGGTTATTTACCCCAGGATTAATCCTGGGGTAATTTTAAACGTATTTAAACTGCCAGCCTTCTTATTTTCTACCAAAACCTGGATAATGGCATAGATCATTGTGCTTATCTGAATCTTCTTCATCGCGAAACTTTGCTAATCGCCCCGGCGATCCGTTGGAATTAACAAAGTTTTTGGCTACGATAGCATATTTGTCAGATATTATTTCCTTAACCCGGGTCAAGATAAGAAAATATTTTGTAAAAAAACAACAAATCCATGAATATATTTGATATCTCTGTGGAACTCGGTGACTTCTCAGTGGATATCTGTGTAATTATTAAAATTCATATTCAATACCAAATATAGGCAATAATCCCCACTGATAAATCGTGTCCTGTTTGTTCTCTTCTGTGTTCCAATAAAAGCCGGCCACATTTTTGCGATTATATGTGTTCCAAATACTGAAATAAACAACAATATTTGAACTGGAAAAATGAAACCGCCGGTCACAGCGAATATTTAATGAATGATAGTTAATATGACGGGCGTCGTTGATCCGGTTTTCATCCAGAATACCCCGGTTATTTGACTCTGAGGACGAGATATCGAATGGTGTGTAGGGAACACCACCGGCAAATATCCGGCGCAGGCTGAATTCCCAGAGATGATTTGGTTTGTAACCGCCTTCGATATTGAAGACAAAACGGTTGTCGTAGATGCGATCCCGCCAGATTTCATCATAGGCCTGATAACGTGTCCGGAAATAGGATGCACTTAACATACCGTAATAATTTGTCGCAAGTTTTTTCTGGAAAATAAATTCGATGCCGCGCGACCAGGCTTTTCCCATATCTACCAGATTCTCATGTTGCGTAAAAAATCCATAATTATAATGCAGCTCATCGACAATAAAAAATCCCGGTTGTTCCGGATCTAGTGGAAAAGACTGATAAGTCTTCTGATAAGCCTCGAGTGACAACCTGGTGTTTTCGGTCAGTAAATGGGAAATTCCCAGGATCAGGTGCTCCGACCTCATGTCATTCAGCTTGGTATGGGCCGGATTCTGCGCCATCAGGTTTAAAGGCAGATTCTGATAATATATACCAACCGATCCGTTCAGTGATGTCTGTTCAGTGATCTTGTATGATAATGCAAAACGGGGAGATAAATTATTGTTGGCTGTAGCCGAAAAGTACTCCGCCCGCAAACCAAGATTTACATTTAGATTTGACCATGGCTTTATCATATAATTAAGATAGAGTGCATATTTTGTTGCGGATTCGTTCAAATTTATCTGCAAAGCAGGAACAGTATTACCCACGGGATCAGTTGATTCGGCATAATATGTATCATACCTGGTGATGTATTGTCTCAAATTAAAACCAAATTCTAGTGTCTGTGATTCGGATAATCGTAAATGATTATGATTGGATAGATTTATTATTTGCTCCCGTGAATGATTATCGATAAGCAGATCCTGACTGGTCAGATCAAAATTCTGATCATTATAGTCCATCATATTCCACGAGAGAACGGTTCTGGTATATCCGGATTTTGGCCACAATACCTGCCAGTTGATACCCAATGTGCCTTCATATGAATCCTGATAACCATAATATAACATGGCATTTTCCTGAGCGGTTTCTATGTCGGATTTAGAATGACTGTCGGCAAGAATACCCAGAAAGGTCAGTTTATGATTTTCTGCCGGATCAAAAACCAGTTTTGCCTGAATATCACCGTAGCGTGGGGCAAGACTTGTTCCGGTATCGACCATTTTGATTAAATAATCAAGATAGCTTCTACGCGCAGAAATCATCCATGAACCACGATTACCAGATATGGGTCCCTCAGCAAGACCACCGAATCCGGCAAAATTCAGGTCCAATTGGCCCTGTATCCGATCCCGGTTACCTTCTCTGAAACTGATATTCATAACAGAGGATAATCTGTCACCATAAACTGATGAGAAACCTCCTGAACTAAAATCAACATCACGAATAAAATCAACATTTAATATGCCGATTGGTCCACCCGAAGTATACAATTAGCTCTTTCAACTTTGTCTTTAAAATTTTACCGGATTCATTCTTGGGCAGATCCGGCAAAATGATAATTTTTCTGGGTGTTTTGTATTGTGGCAGGTGTTTTTTACAATGCATCAGGATCGGTATTCGCCGGCATGCGTTTACCATTTTCATCCGCAATATACAGTTCGACATTTGGAATAGCCTTACCTATCGAACCCCATTTTTTAGAAAGCCGGTCGGGATGCAGATATGAAAGGCGTGCAGATGCTTCTGTGGCACCATACATGATGTACAATTTCGCCGGACTGAACACATCGGCCACAATTTTCTGGATACGCGGTGCCAGGGCGCCACTTGTGGTGTCAGTGTTTAACGCAACCACAATGCCACCAACTTTCAGAATGGCAAAATAGCTGATAACATAATCAAACGAATTTTCAATCAGTACAGCAATTCTGTCTTCCTTTTTAGTCCCGATCTTGATCATAAAATTGGCCAATTTGTTTGCAGCGGTATCAAGTTCACCAAAGGTCATCCATTTCCCGGTATACCAAACGGCTTTTTTATCAGGAAACTTTTCAGCAGAATTTTCTAAAAAATGATTTATTTGCATGGATTATATGCTCGGCTATTAACATCAATAATTTATCTTGATTATATTAAAAGTTCCTAAGCGCCTGAGTTCCTGAGTTAAAATAAAATGTAGAATGTAAAATGTAAAATTTAGAATATAAAAGGCATTGTGCTCATCATTACTAAAAAATCCTTATAAATTCTGCATTCTTAAATCTACATTATATTAAAGGCCTTGATCCTTGTTCCTTGAACCTTTAGCTTTTTGCCTATTGCCTATTCCTGGCTCAAATCCTCAATATGATCCTGGGCGCGTTCGGCATATTTTGATGTCGGAAATTTGTTTATCACCTCATGATAGGTATCGATAGCAGCTTGTTTGAGTTCCAGGTCATCTTCATAAATCTCGCCCGCATCAAATAACCGCTCGGCAGCATCTTCATGCTCCGGATACTGTGTTGCGAATAATTTTAATATTTCGATGGTCTTTTCATAGTCCTTTAATCTGTCTTCATTTAACTCACTGATCTCAATTAACGCATCCGGTGTATAGGGATTTTCCGGATAAAGTTCATATATCTGGTAATATGAATTAATGGCATCCTGATATCGTTTTGCGTCATCATGAATTTCCGCCACCCGTTTCAGTGCTTCCACAGCGTGCCGGTTTTTCGGATAGGTCTCGACCAGCAGCTGATAATTTGATATAGCTTCTTCAGGATTATCAAGTTTTTCCTGGTATAACTCCGCAAGATAAAACTGCGCTTCTGCCGCAGATTCATTCTCCGGGTAATCGGTGATCACACGAACAAATGAATCCCGTGCCTGTTGATAGGCACGTTTTTCTTTATATAAAACATAAGATCGTTTAAATAAAACATCCGGCATTAAAGGACTTTCCGGATATAAATGTGTTATTTTGGTATAAGTATAAATAGCTTCGTTCCAGTCCGAATCTTTTTCATACAAATTTGCAATCCATAAAAATAACTGATCACTGTTTTTCGCCTTGTTTGGATTGGAATGTAAATAGTTATTGATTTCTTTCAGCAGGTATTCAGTGACATCATCGTCATCGATATTTAATTTGTATAAAAATTTCAGATATTCATAATTGGCTGTCATCATATCCGGGCTTAGCGGTGTATTAGTAATCTTTTCATCCACCTTTGTCTTATAATCCTTAAATGTTCTTTCGGCTTTGTTGTGAACAATATCATTGATTGCGGTTACGGCATCATTAACCCGGATACTTTGCGGATACAGAAATTTTAACTTTACAAATGTGCAAAAGGCCTCTTCATCATCGCCCCTGGCATCGTATAATGATCCCAGCATGAAAAGTGCTTCGTCCGAATGTTGGGAATCCGGAAAAGTTGACAGATATATGTGAAATTCATCAATTAAAAATTCAAATATATCATCATCCTGACGTGAAAATGACTCATGCAGATAATTATAATATCCCGGTTCAGTCAGCTGCGCATAAACAGTGATATTCCCGACTATTAAAATAAAGGCTAAAAGTAAAATTAAATTCTTCATTATTGCTCCTTTTTTATGGTCAAAAAACGGTTATTTAACACAAAGACCTGCCTACCGGCGGGCGCAGCGCAGAGAAACCGCCAAACCCGCAGCGGGCAGGCAAAGCACGCATAAAAATATATCCACCTTTTCAACATCCAATATCCAACACTCAAATCCAGTTTCCAAGGGTAAGACGACCTATACGGCATAATCAATCAAACGCTCATGCAAATCATATTTTCTTTCATTGGATGTTGGATATTCCTTGTTGGATATTCAGTCATATGTCATTTATTGCACCCTTTCAGGGTGAACATTCTCGGGTTCTCCTTTACCGTGGGCTTGCGCCCACGGCTATTAATATCAAGCCCCTCCGGGGCTCATTATACCCTATACCTTTTGCCTATTGCCTATCGCTTATTGTCCTTTTATCCTCTTAGCCTCATCACCCAATTCCTTGCCCGGCTAAAACATCTTCACCGGTTTAACAAAAATCGTCTTTTCATTGGTGATGGTGACCGTACCCGGCGTTGCCTTGCGCGGTTTACGTACATGGCGTACTTCGGTATAATTTACCGGAACCGTGGACGAATGTTTGGCGCCACTGTTAAAGGCTGCAATGCCGGCCGCCTGTTCAATGATTTTCGCCGGTGGATTATGTGTTCGATCCGGTTTATGTATAATGACATGTGACCCGGAAACACCCTGAGCATGCAACCAGATATCA
>CAYULK010000175.1:3173-6922 GCA_964445625.1 uncultured Calditrichota bacterium | reverse complement strand
TAACTTCAGTATAACTACCCCCCGTCCAATAAATATCTTCATCAGAATCTCGATAAAATCCAATCCATCGGTATTCTCCTCCTTCTGAGATATGCCAGGCATATGCATGGCAATTAAATTTTTTAGTGGTACTATAACCACCATAAGTAAGAATTAAAGTAGCATTTGGATAGGCCTGCGAGTAATAATTATCATAATAACCACGATAATTTTCTGACCACTCTGATGTAATCCGATAAGCTTCAACATTATCACCTTTTGGTGTATAAATATCAGCGCGATCTTGACTATAAACTTTTAAAATTACAAATGTTTGAAATAATGCGAATAATACTAACTTTTTCATTGTTTCTATTAACCTAAATCTAAATAAATCATTTCAGAGTCAGTAATACTATTGAAAAATGAAAGATCATGAATTTCAATTCTTTCTCCCTGACAGTCATAGGTATGATAAAATACACTTGATACACTATATTGTATAACAATTATATCCTGCTCATTATATATTTTTATCCAAATTCTTTCAACAAAATTGGGTTCATTTTGTGAATTAATAATTGTGTCATATAGCCATTTCAGTTCATTTAATGGATCATCTACTCCACATGCTCTGATTGGATTTAATGGTTCAAGATATTTTATTGTATCCTCCTTATTCTCGTATATACATGAAAATACAGTAAATATCAAAATAAAGAGCAGATATGATGTTTTCATGATAATTGTTAGTTGGATAGATATTTGTTTACTGCATTATCAATTTGTTCGGTTACCTCGGTAGATATTAATAAACCACTCGTGATATATGGTATAACCAACCCCATATTTATAGCTTGGCTTAAATTTATATTCTCACTTTCCAATAACTTTACGGAGGCAAGGTATATAGTTTGAAATCCTAAATCCTGATAAAGTTCTATCCTTATATTTTTTTGTATTTTTTTTAAATTATACTCCATCATTAAATCCTTTTTTTCAATGTGTTCCAATTTAGAAAGCATTTGTATATCAGATAGAATAAGTTCCATCATTGAAATCCTAATAGCATAATCAATCATTTCAAATGATGACCAATCTTTATTAATCGCAAGCGGATTTGTTTCCTTGTATTTTTGTATAAGGATTGATGTTGCGTCCTTTCTCTTAATTAACTCTCGAAAGCCATTAAAATCACTTTTATATTTTTCAAATCCATCCAATATATTGTTAAATGCCATAATATCTAATAGTAATGGATATCTTAAACATATTTCAACCAACTGCTCTGTAGAAAGAACAGGTAAAACATCATTAGGGATTTGACATGAATTAATTTTTTCATAACTGTTCTTTAAAGATTTCCACTCTTCCATACCCGGTTTTACTGGAAAATCCCAGGAAACTTCGGATTTCTGCGCATACATGTTGTTGCAAGTAATTAATAAAGACACAACAATAAAAAACGTAATATGTATTGTTAATTTCATATCTTCTAACGTTTAAGCCAATGAACTTCTTATAGCTCTTCTTGTTGATGATAACGGTTGAGCATTATTCACATATGTTATGCTTTAAGAAAATAAAAGTCAATGACCTTTGTCATGATAATGGAAATAATTAAGGATAATAACAGCCTGTCTGAAATATATTGGCTTATCTCAGATATTCGCAGCTCAGATATATAATATGTACTAACATGCATCTGCCATTGCCTCTTTACTGTGACCAACGTATATTTGACCACCTCTGTTAAAAAATATGTTATTATGAATTGGTTGAGCCAAACGTTAGCCAGCAGCCTCGGGAAAAAATTAATCATGTCAATAACAGGTTTATTTCTGATATTATTTTTAACCGGGCACCTGATTGGCAATTTGCAACTGCTCAAAAATGACGGCGGACAGGCTTTTAATGAGTATGCAAAATTTATGACTACCACACCGGTTGTTAAAATATTATCCTGGCTGACGTATTTTAGTATAATCGTCCATGTAATCTATTCCCTGATACTTACTATCCACAATCGTAAATCACGTCCGGTCAGATATGCAGTCAGCTGCCCGTCAGAAAACAGTGTATGGACGTCGCGTAACATGGGCATACTCGGCACATTTATTCTAATATTCCTGGTTATTCATCTGCGAAGCTTTTGGTATGAGATGCACTATGGCTCCTTACCTGCCATCGCATATGAAGGGGGCGGCCAGATCAAAAACCTGTACCTGATCGTAATTGAGGCATTTTCTCAATTGTGGTATGTACTTCTGTATGTGGTATCCATGGCGGTGCTTGCATTTCATCTTTCTCATGGTTTTCAAAGCGCTTTTCAAACATTAGGGCTCAGGCATCAGAAATACACGCCAGCTATTAAAGCCGCAGGATTACTGTTTGCCATTATCGTGCCTGCATTATTTGCCCTGCAGCCCGTTTATATTTATTTGAAAAATTTATAATGCTCAAACTATGAATCTTAATGCTAAAATACCTGATGGTCCGCTGGCCGAAAAATGGACCCGGCATAAGTTCAATATAAAGCTGGTAAACCCGGCAAATAAAAGAAAATATGATATTATCGTAATCGGTACCGGCCTTGCCGGCGCATCCGCTGCAGCGTCACTTGCCGAACTGGGATACAATATCAAATCATTCTGTTTTCAGGACAGCCCGAGAAGGGCGCATAGCATTGCCGCCCAGGGGGGAATTAATGCGTCAAAAAATTACCAGAATGATGGCGACAGTGATTACAGGCTATTTTACGACACCATCAAAGGCGGCGACTATCGGTCGCGCGAAGCCAATGTCTATCGGCTGGCGGAAGTCAGTGGCAGCATCATAGACCAGTGTGTAGCGCAGGGTGTACCTTTTGCACGGGAATACGGGGGTCTGCTTGATAACAGGTCATTTGGAGGCGCACAGGTGTCAAGAACGTTTTACGCCCGCGGTCAAACCGGACAGCAGCTTTTATTAGGAGCTTATAGCGCCCTGAGTCGACAGATTGCCAACGGCAAGGTGCAGGTATTCCCCCGCACCGAAATGCTGGACCTGGTTCTGGTGGATGGCCGGGCCCGGGGCGTTGTAGTACGTGACCTCATTACCGGCAAGATTGAATCGCACAGCGCCCATGCTGTTATACTGGCAACCGGAGGCTATGGAAATGCGTTTTACCTTTCTACCAATGCGATGGCTTCCAATGCCACTGCCGTCTGGCGTGCCCATAAACGGGGAGCATTGTTTGCCAATCCCTGCTTCACACAAATCCACCCTACCTGTATTCCCGTATCAGGCGAGCATCAGTCAAAACTTACCCTGATGTCCGAATCACTTCGCAATGATGGCCGGGTATGGGTGCCGAAAAAAGGAATTAATGGATTGACTGCAAAAGATGCGGTGAGCATACCCGAAGATGAAAGGGACTATTTCCTGGAGAGGCGGTATCCGGCATTCGGTAACCTTGTACCCAGGGATGTGGCCTCGAGAAATGCTAAAATGGTTTGTGATGAAGGCCGTGGTGTAGGCGCCACCGGGCTTGCCGTATTTCTTGATTTTTCGGATGCCATACAGTGTGATGGCCGTGATGTGATTGAACAAAAATATGGAAACCTTTTTGATATGTACAAACAGATCACCGCAGATGACCCGTATAACGTTCCGATGATGATTTATCCGGCCGTGCATTACACCATGGGCGGACTTTGGGTTGACTACAACCTCATGACCAACATCGACGGGCTCTATGCACTCGGTGAATGTAATTTCTCCGATCATGG
>CAYULK010000175.1:0-3073 GCA_964445625.1 uncultured Calditrichota bacterium | reverse complement strand
CAATAAATCATCAAATCAATAAATCATCAAATCAATAAATCAACAAATCAACAAATAACAAAGAGCAGCATGCATTTCACACTTAAAATATGGCGTCAGAAAAGCCCGGAAGATAAAGGCGGATTTCAATCCTATGAACTTGACGATGTTTCTCCCGATATGTCCTTTCTGGAGATGATGGATGTATTGAACGACTCACTCGAAAGAAAGGGGGCTGAACCGGTGCATTTTGACCACGATTGCCGCGAAGGAATCTGCGGCACCTGCAGCATGTTTATCAACGGCCGGCCGCACGGACCGCAACAGGGCGTAACGACATGCCAGTTGCACATGCGCAGTTTCAGCGACGGAGACACGATCACGATCGAGCCCTGGCGCGCCCGGCCTTTCCCGGTGATCAAAGACCTGGTGGTTGACCGGAGTGCCTTCGACCGGATCATACAGGCCGGAGGATTCGTATCGGTGAGCACCGGTGGAGTACCGGATGCCAATGAAATACCTATACCGGCTCCAATCGCCAATGAGGCCATGGACGCCGCATCGTGTATCGGCTGCGGTGCCTGTGTGGCAGCCTGTAAAAATGCTTCGGCCATGTTGTTCGTAGCTGCAAAGATCTCACAGTTTGCCCTCCTGCCCCAGGGTAAGGTAGAAGCCGATGTACGAGTTGAAAGCATGGTGGCGCAAATGGACAGGGAAGGATTCGGAAACTGCACCAATACCGAAGCCTGTGCGGCGGAATGCCCGAAAGAAATCGGCCTGGAACATATTGCCAGAATGAACCGGGAGTACTATTTCGCCAAACAAAGTTCGGAAAATATTCCCGATAGGGAGAAAGTACATGAAGGGTAGAATCAGAGTTCTTCAGATAAAATACTGAACATTTTGCCTGCCGATACACCTTCTGAGTAAATCAGGATTTAATTTCACAAAGAAGCACACCCCCTTTTTGTTAGCAGACACAATTCATCTATATTTAGAAATTGACATTCTGAAATTTCCGGAATATGGATGAACGCAACATATTTGTCACTGCCCACCCGCGTATCGGGCCGGTACTCGCCACGGAATTGACTTCATTGGGATTTAAGGTGGAAAAAACGGAGAATATGGGGGTGTATGCCACCGGTACATTTACAGATGCCATACGCATGAACCTTTATTTGCGAAGCGCCAACCGGGTGCTTCTCCGGCTCATTCAGTTCAAGGCGGGTAGTCCGGAGGAGTTATATACAAAGGCGAAAAATTTTGAATGGGAAAACGTGCTTTCACCACAAGGATACTTTTCGGTGCAGTCGAGTGTGCGAAATACCTCCATAAAAGATAACCGCTTCGCTAACCTGAAGCTCAAAGACGCCATTGCTGATCGTATGAAAGATAAAACAGGCGCGCGACCTAACTCAGGCCCCTTGTACGACGCAAGCGTTATTTTTCTGTACTGGCATGATGAGGATGTGATCATTTACTACGACACTTCAGGTGAAACTATTTCACGCCGTGGCTATCGTAAAAATCCATTCAAGGCGCCTATGAATGAATCGCTTGCGGCTGCCGTTTTGATCAACACCGGCTGGGATGGCGCCGAACCCTTTGTGAACCCCATGTGCGGCAGCGGCACGGTGGCCATTGAGGCCGCCATGATCAGCATGAACAAAGCGCCGGGACTGCTGCGTCAAAATTTCAGTTTCATGCATCACCGGCAATTCAATTCAAAAATTTACCGGATGCTGCGCAACCAGGCGATCGTCAACACGTATGCACGACCGAAAGCGAAGATCATAGCCACCGATATCAATCCGCTGGCAATAAAAGCCGCTAAAGAAAACGCAAAAGCAGCCGAAGTGGCCAGGTATATTACATTCAATGTGTGCGATTTCAGGGAAACGGAAGTACCCGGCCATAAAGGAGTGGTTTTTCTTAATCCGGAGTACGGCAAGCGGCTTGGAGAAGAAGAAAACCTGAAAAATATTTATGCAGCCATCGGAGATTTCTTCAAACAAAAGTGCTCTGGTTACAAAGGATATGTTTTTTCAGGCAATCCGGAGCTGGCAAAATCCATCGGGCTGAAAACATCAGGACGCACCGAATTTTATAACGGAAAAATTGATTGCCGGCTGCTGGAGTTTGAATTATATGTGGGTAGTTTAAGGGAAATGTAAAAACGTTTTGAAATGGCTCAGAAGTACAAAAATCAAAATTTTTTAACATCTGTTTACTATTCCTTCCCTGTTCAGCTATTTATGAATCATCTGAAACGCAACCACCTGCTTTTATTTTGCTGGTTTATTTTGTTTCTGGTTATTACTGAAAATTTTGGCCGCTACCTGGGTATCCCATTTTTGTATCTTGATCCGGAATACCTCGATAAGGTATCGTTCACCAGCTTTTTTATCATGGGTTTCGTTATTGCCGGGTTCAGCATCGCCTTCCATATTACGGCATATATCATCGATGGCCACAGATTTACATTCTTAGGGGCCATGCCAAAGCCATTTTCACGTTTCAGCCTCAATAACTCGCTGATTCCGTTGATCTTTCTTGTAGTATATATCATTCAGATTATAAAATTTCAAAAATATAACGAGTTTGCCACAACTGCTCAGATCATTAAATACCTGGCCGGCCTACTTTCCGGGTATGTGGCTATGACGCTGACAATGTTTGTGTATTTCCGGCTTACCAATAAGGATATATTCAAATTTGTTGCCGACAGCTTTAATGAAAAACTGAAACAGAAACTACGCATAACCAGGGCCACCGTTATGGAAAAAATGCAGGTGGCCAAAAAACGTGAAATCAGAGTTGACAATTACGTCAACCTGAACCTGAAATTGAAATCTGTCCCATCCGAAACGATTTACCGAACCGATTCCATCATGAAGGTTTTTGATCAAAATCATCTGAATCTTGTCATATTTGAACTGCTTGTGTTTCTGCTCCTGCTGTTTTTGGGTGTTTTCAGGGATATAAAATATTTCCAGCTTCCGGCAGCGGCAACCACCGTATTGTTTTTCGCAATTATTGTGATGTTCATAGGAGCTTTTGCCTATTGGTTTCGCAACTGGTCTGTCACAAT
>CAYULK010000174.1:0-6962 GCA_964445625.1 uncultured Calditrichota bacterium | reverse complement strand
CGGGCAGGCAAAGTTCGCAAAGATTTTTCTCCTGCCCGCCGGTCGAAGATCCCGTATTTCGGGGCAGGCGCGGCGTAGAGCCGCAGAATCACAGAGTCGCAAAGAAAAAAATATTATATTTTTTCTTCGTGATACTTAAATAATTTGATTGCAGCATTGCTGCGCTATGAGTTAATCAGTTTAAATAATATAGTTTGTAACTTTTGAAAAATCAAAAATCTATGGCCCCGTATTTTTTAAACGTGTCTGTGGCATAGATATTGTCAGTTATTTAGTAGATATTTAAAAATCATTAATTGAGGATATGTTCATGGTTTCTAAAATCCTGGAAAAGGCTGATGTGACTATTGAGCCTGAACTTTGTAAAGGCTGTGGTCTTTGCATCGAATCCTGCCCGCCTGATGTACTTCGTTTCCATGATAAATTCAATTCAAAGGGTTACCATTTTGCTTATTATGTCGGTGATGGTTGTACCGGTTGTGGAATGTGTTTTTATGCATGTCCCGAGCCGGAGGCAATTATAGTTTATAAGAAGGGATACGAAGTAGAGGAGGCATCCTGATGGCTAAATTCTTAATGAAGGGCAATGTCGCAATTGTACGCGGTGCATTGCTTGCCGGTTGTCGACTGTATTTTGGCTACCCGATTACCCCGGCCAGTGAAATTGCTGAGGGTGCAGCGGATTATTTTCCAAAGGTCGGTGGTACTTTTCTACAGGCCGAAAGCGAAATTGCCGCCATAAATATGGTTTATGGTGCGGCCGGCAGTGGTGTCAGAACAATGACTGCTTCATCCAGCCCCGGAATAAGTCTCAAACAGGAAGGGATTTCATATGCAGCCGGTGCCGAATTGCCCTGTGTCATAGTTAACATTATGCGTGGCGGACCGGGTTTGGGTAATATCGCTCCGGAACAGGCTGATTATAACCAGGTGGTCAAGGGCGGCGGTCATGGGAATTATAAATGCCCGGTTCTGGCTCCAAATAGTGCCCAGGAGATGTGCACGCTTACAATGAAAGCATTTGAGATAGCAGATAAATATCGCACACCGGTATATCTTGTGGCCGATGGATATATCGGACAAATGATGGAACCGGTGGAATTCCCGAAGCCGGTAGGTGACCTGCCGAGAAAAGGCTGGGCTGTTTATGCTGATGCCGAAAGCAAAGACAATCTCATCTCCAGCATTTATCTTGATCCGGAAGAACTGGAACAACATAATCGTATGCTGCAGGAAAAATATGCAAAAATTGAAGCCAACGAGTTATTATATGAAGAATTTATGGTTGATGATGCTGAATATGTGTTGATAGGATTTGGAATCGTATCGCGCGTACTGAGAACCGCAGTCGAATTATTACGCCAGGAAAATATTAAAGTCGGGATGCTGCGTCCGATCACACTTTTTCCATTTCCAAAAAAGGTTATCAATCAACTTGCTCAGAAGATAAAAAGTTTCATGGTTGTAGAATTAAATAACGGCCAGATGCTGGAAGACGTGCAACTAGCGGTTCTGGGTAAAGTACCCGTCAGGTTTTATAACCGTATGGGCGGAGTAGTTCCCGGTACGGATGAAATTGTCGAACAGGTGAAAAAACAGTTGCTGTAACAGAAAAAGGATAATTCAATGGCGACAAAAATATTACGTAAACCATCGACTTTTTATGATACATATACCCGTAATACCAGTGCTGATAAAAAGATGCCCCATTATTGTCCGGGATGCGGACATGGCAATGTCCATAAAATGATCGCCGAGGCATTGGAAGATTATCAGGTAGCAGATCGTACCGTATTTATCAGTCCGGTCGGTTGCAGCGTTTTTGCCTATTATTATTTTGCAACCGGAAATGTACAGGCAGCCCATGGCAGGGCACCTGCAGTCGGCACAGGGATAAAGCGGGCGCATCCACATAGTATTGTTATCAGTTACCAGGGTGATGGTGATCTGGCGGCAATCGGAACAGCAGAAATTATTCATGCGGCAAACCGGGGTGAGAGTCTTACTGTGTTTTTTGTCAATAATGCGATTTATGGCATGACCGGCGGCCAGATGGCGCCCACAACACTGATCGGGCAACGAACCACGACGTCTCCCCGCGGCAGAAAACCATCCAACGAAGGCTTTCCGGTTAAAGTTGCTGAGTTAATCAGTCAACTGCATGCTCCGGTATATGTCGAAAGAGTATCTCTGCATGATAATAAGCATCGTGCAAAAACACGCCTGGCCATTCGCAAGGCGATTAAAAACCAGGTTGATAATTTAGGATTTTCACTGGTTGAAATACTATCTTCCTGCCCCTCCGGTTGGAAAATGGACCCGGTGGACGCGAATAAATGGATTGAGGAAACCATGCTGGAACAATTTCCGGTTGGTGTTTATCGGGATAACACCAGGGATGTTGAACCATATGTTGTGGAGGAATTTAAGCCTGATAATGATGAACTATTGAAATTGTTAGATATCAAGGCGGATGGCAGTATCTACTTTACCCGGAAACAGGTACTGGAGCAATACCGGAACCCGGAGGTTAAAGTGGCTGGATTTGGTGGACAGGGTGTGTTGCTTTTGGGTGCCGCCCTGGCTCAGGCAGGCATGTTGGAAAATTATCATGTCTCCTGGTTACCGTCTTATGGTCCGGAAATGCGTGGCGGGACCGCCAACTGTCATGTCAATATTCGTGAAATTGAAGTCGGTTCGCCCATGGTAAGTAGTCCATCTGTATTGATCGCTCTGAACCGGCCTTCTATGGAAAAATTTGAAAATGATATCAAACCGGGTGGGCTGCTGATTTATGATACTACCTTGATTGATGTAGAACCAAAGCGCAAAGATATTGAAATACTGCCCATATCAGCGACTAAAATGGCCGACGAATTGGGAAATACACGTGTTGCTAACATGCTTGTGATAGGTGCCTACGTTGGCTATACCGGAATTCTGGGAAAAGAAACGGTCTATGAGTCATTGAAATCAGCCGTCAAGCATAAAAGATTTATGGATATTAACAAACGTGCAGTCGATGCCGGTTATGAATTTGGCTTGAAGCACAGGATAAAGTGACAAAGCATAACAAACAGGCACATAGGCACAAAGAAATATAGAATTAAAGTTCCTCAGCACCTAAGTCCCTCAGTCCCTGAGAAAAGGCCAAGAGGCCAGGCTTAATTACTAATTATCAACAAAGTAACAAAGAGATAAAGATTTTTGATTTTGGACTTTGGATTATAGATTGTTATTTATAGGCCTATTACCCATCACCTACCGATATAGGTGACCTCCGTCACAATGTGATAAAGCTCAATGTTTATCCTAAGATTAAATACTAATGTATCAATGGAAATGGTCGAAATTATTAAATATGTGTAAGTGAGTTTGTATAGGTGTGTTCCTAAGTACAACTTGGGAGCGAGGATAGTAATTGAAAAGGAACTAATGAAAACAAGAACTCAAAAATCATTCCTGATCACACTGGGTCTGATAATTATTGCTGCAACTGCCTGTACGTTTGATGAACCGACCCTGCCAAAATGGTTTACGGACTGGCGCATTCCGATACCCAATCCGGGTTTTGAAATGAGCGATGCGATTAATGACTCGACAATTATTGACACGACCTATGACGGTCAGTCAACGATTGCTATTTCAATTATCGATTCGTCAGAGCGTAAGCGAATTTCGCGGGCCGATATGGCATTTCTGCCAAATGGCGATAAAGCGGAACAGGGGATTGGCGAGGTTTCATTAAACAGTCCCGGTACGGAGCAAATTGATCCGATTCCGATTGCCGGTTTTATTGGTATTCCGATTATTCCCGGGCAGACTATTGACATCCCGGCTTCGACGATCAATTCACCACCATTCTTCCTGACCTTCGGCACATTTGAGTTTGTCGTCAATGTAAAAGAGGGAACCATTCAGATCGAGTTTATAAATGACTCATTTCTGGATTTCGGCGCAGATACAAAGATCAGTATTTATGATTCAATATCTGCAAATTTTATTGGTGATGCTGTATTCACAAACCCTATTCCGGCCAATACAAGTGAAACATCGGAATTGCTGGATCTTGCCGGTCGTCAGTTCACGAATCACCTGCGTTTTGAGATGGAACTGCACGTCCTGGCCAAATCCGGATACACGGTACAACCGGGAGATGAGAACGGAACAATCCACTTCCTGGCGACAATTTCGGAATTGAAGGTAGGCTATGCCCGAGCCACGTTGCCGGAACAGAACTTTTCCCACTATGACTCAGTTTCAACATCCGATCAGGATGATCGGATAATAACGGCGCATATAGATGGCGGCACGTTATTGCTGGAAATAGAAAATACCCTGAATGTCAGTGCGAATGTAAATGTCGAACTACTCAACTTTTACACCGATCCGGATTATAATAACGTCTTGTCACTTGCTTATCTGCTGGAAGCACTACAAAAGGACACATTTTCGGTAATACTTGATGACCTGTATCTTACTGATTTCAACAATATGCCGACTCCGGGTTCCTATATTGATTTTATGAAATATCGCTTTTTTGTCAAAACTATTCCGTCTGCGGAAATGGTAGAAATATCCGAGTTTGATTCAGTTATACTCAGTATAAATCCGGTTGATTCTGTATACATAAAGGAATTCAAAGGTGATCTGGCCCGGCGGGAATTTGTATTCGATCCGGTTGAACAAAATGATGTCATCGACGCTGAAGGATTTGAAGGCAGTATCCGCTTTGAAGAGATCAGTATGACCTTAAATATCTCCAACCAGATTGGGATAGAGCTACTGGTAAATCTTAATATCGAGGGTTTTAAAAATAACAAAACTGAAAGTATTCAACTCACTTTTGATGATAATCCGATCCGGGTTGGTGCACGCAAGCCCGGTGAAGATGTCAATGTACATACAGTGATTCTTGATAAGGATAATTCCAACCTGGTGGAATTTTTAGAATTTTTGCCAGAGGATATCATTATTACCGGAATAGCAATCGTAGAGGGTGTCGGGGAAGTGACACTGGAGGATGAAGTGTGGTCAAATTATCATATTTTTTCTCCGTTCTTTTTGAAGATTCAGGATAATGCACTATATACCTCTAAAATAGAGGCTTCCGCGATTGATGAAGGTACACAAAATGCGATCAAACGCGGTGATGTTGATAATTTTTTTGTCGATCTTGGTCTGATCAATGGTCTGCCCATCGGCGCCCAGATGAAAATTTACTTATCAGCTGACAGGGAAAATATATTCGATGATGTGATTACGGATTCTTCCCGGAAAATAATCATCGATGATATCCTGTTTTCAGCTGGTGAGTTAGATCAAAACAAGTTTGTAATAAAAAGTTTCGAAGACGAATTTGAAATACACCTGAGTCAGGACCAGCTGTTTATATTTGTGAATGACACTGTCTATCTGGCTTCTAAACTATTCCTGGATGATACCGATGGCCTGGTAAAATTCCGGTCGACAGATGAAATCAGTGCTAATGGCTTAATGCATATCCGGTACCGGATGAATAACGAAGATTGAAAGATATTTTTATGAAATATTTTTTTAAAATTTCAGCAATTTTAATTTTGACCATAATAGTATCTGTTCAGCCGGTTTCGGGGCAGGGATTTGACGCGACCAGCATGGGTATGGGGGGCGCATATAGTGCAGTGGCCCGCGGTATTAACACCGTTGGCTGGAATCCGGCCAATCTGGCCTTACCCCGGGATAGCCGGTTTGAATTAAATATTGTCGGTCTTAATTTAAATGTGGCCAACTCCAGTATGACAATCGAAAATTATAAACGGTATTTTACCGATGCCGGACATAATGGCGAATGGAGTGAACAGGATATCGATGAAATACTGGCATTGGTGCCGGAGGATGGTCTGAATGCTAATGTCGAATTGTATGCCAATGCAATGGGTGTTGCGGTTGATAAATATGCTGTCACGGTTCAGTTTGTCGGTTTGGCCCGGGGGCTGATACCCAAAGCTCCTTTTGAGTTGATGCTGCGCGGAAATACAAAAAATTCCTATACTTTTGATGATCTGGATGCAGATGGTTATTCCGCTTTAAAAATATCGGTTTCAGGTTCACATCCTATAAAAATTAAGCGGTATTTTGATGTTTTTGCCGTTGGGGCGAGTCTCCATTATTATTCGGGTATTGGTTATTACGATGTGACCGATGCCGAAGGTGGGTTATTTACCGGTCCTGAGTATATCCATGCTGACATTCTGGTTTCCGGTCGAACAGCAGAAGGAGGCAGTGGTTTTGGCTTGGATGTGGGTGCGGCCGGGGTCATAGATGAGAAACTGTCCGTCAGTATGGCATTTTATAATCTGCTCGGTTCCATTAACTGGGATAAAGGTACAAAACAATATTTCACAACATTTCTTGTGGACTCTTCCGAATTTAAAAATGACTTTACTATCGATCCGGTTGATACCAGTTATAGCTACGATATTGATGCTTTTTCAACTCGTCTGCCGGTAGTGCTGCACCTGGGTGTGGCTTATGAGCTAAAAAAATATCTGACCCTGGCATTGGATATGGAGCAGGCCTTCTCAAAAGGAATGGGTTATAGCGATCAGGCAAAAATCTCGATCGGTGCTGAGTACCGTCCTACGCCGATAGTACCCATACGGGCCGGTTTTACATTTGGTGGTAAATGGGGTTTCGCGATGGGTCTGGGCATCGGATTTCACATGAAGGCATTGCAGTTTGATTTTGCTTATACCATGCACCGTGCATTGTTACCGGGATTTTCAAAAGGGATGTCTTTCGGTCTTGGTATAAAAATCGCAATATAAAAATGTGAACAGAGTAATTATTGATATTTATTAGTCCGATCTATTCATAGCGCAGCAATGCTGCAATCAAATTATTTAAGTATCACGAAGAACACGACGGTCACACGAAGATCACGAAGAAAAAATATAATATTTTTTTCTTTGCGACTCTGT
>CAYULK010000173.1:0-6973 GCA_964445625.1 uncultured Calditrichota bacterium | reverse complement strand
CCTACTTTTTATCAAATCCATCGAAACGAACATTGAGTATTTTTGATGTCAATGCTTCCCTGATTTCTCAATATGGGGGTCGGGGAAAAGAGCCGGGTAAATTTAATTATCCTACTTTTATTTGGATCGATATTAATGGATTTGTATACATTGTGGATTCTATGAATTTTCGCATTCAAATATTGAATCCCTCCGGTGAAACTGTTTCGGTTTTTGGCGAAATAGGTGATGCGAGTGGTTACTTCGCGCGCCCAAAAGGTATTGCTACAGATTCATTCGGTCATATTTACGTTGTTGATGGATTATTTCATAATGTACAAATATTTGATCGTGAAGGTAATTTTCTCGAACGTTTCGGGGAACATGGAAGTGCCCCGGGGCTGTTCTGGATGCCGACCGGAATTTATATCGATGCTAATAATCGAATTTATATTGCCGATACTTACAATGGCCGGGTACAAATATTTCAAATAGAGGAACGAAATTGATTATTCAAGGTAAAAATTTAGTAGTTATTCTTTCCGTTTTTTTATTCAATTGTATAGCCGGTTCACAATCGATAACAACAACGAAACACAATCTTTCTATGACCGGCGCGGGTGATATTAAAGCTAGCAGTGAGCCGGAAATCTGTATATTTTGTCACACCCCCCATAGGAGTAGTCCCAGAGACCCGTTATGGAACAGGCCGGATCCCGGTCTTAATTATACATTATACAGCAGTTCCACTTTACAGGCTGCTCCGGGGCAACCGGACGGTGCCTCAATACTATGCCTGTCTTGTCATGATGGTACTATTGCCCTGGGAAGTGTTCTTAGCCGTAGCACTGATATCGCATTCAGTGGAGGAGTTACGGTGATGCCTTCCGGCAATACAAATCTGACAACTGATATTTCCGATGATCATCCGGTATCATTTACTTATAATTCAACACTGGCTGCCCAGGATGCCGAAATCGTTGATCCTGCGTCTCTGTCCGGACCGGTGCAGGTTAAAAATGGTAAAATGCAGTGTACGTCCTGCCATGATGCTCACAATAACATGATTGGTAATTTTCTTGTGGCAACCAATCAGTATTCTGAATTGTGCCTGTATTGTCACCAAAAGAATAACTGGGATGTCAGCAGTCATAAAATTTCTGTAATGACCTGGGATAATACTGGTAATAATCCATGGTTTCATACACCATATACCACCGTGGCAGAAAATGGCTGCGAAAATTGTCATAATCCGCATAATGCCGGTGGTCATTCATTTATTACAAATTATTTCTCTGAAGAGGCAAATTGTCTGGATTGCCATAATGGCAATGCTTCAGGAACTAATATTGAAGCTGAGTTGAACAAAACCTATACCCATAATGTATACAATTATACGCAGGTTCATGATCCTCAGGAAAATGCACTCACCACAGTTCAGCACGTGGAATGTGTTGATTGTCATAATCCGCATGCTGCACGCAGCGCAGCTGCGTCTCCTCCGAATGCAAGTGGGTTTATTCAAAATACAATAGGAATAGACTCAGAAGGATCAATGATAACAAATATCACATATCAATATGAACAATGCTATCGTTGTCATGCCGATAGCCCCGCCAAACCGGCCGGCTCCATTTCGCGGCAGATAGAGCAAAATAATGTCCGGTTAGAATTTGATCTTAACAATCCATCATTTCATCCTGTAGAAGGGCCGGGGGTGAATGTTAATGTACCGAGTCTGATTTCTCCCTATACTGAATCAAGCGTTATCTATTGCACAGAATGCCATGCCGGCGATGGTGCGGGATCTCCGGCCGGTCCGCATGGTTCAATATACCCGCAAATTTTGAAATACAGGTATGAAACGGCGGATAATACACCTGAATCATATCAGGCGTATGAGTTGTGCTATCAATGTCATGATCGAAACGTCATTATTAATACGGATACTAATTTTGGTAATGATGTACATAGAAAACACATAGAGGGGGAAGATACTCCATGTTCTGCATGTCATGACCCTCATGGTATCAGCGGCAGCCAGGGTAATTCTACAAATAATACACATTTGATAAATTTTGACTTGTCGATTGTAAGTCCCCCGCGGGGCGGGATGGGAGGTAATCTCGAATTTGTTGATGATGGAAATTTTACAGGCCGGTGCTATCTTGAATGTCATGGAAGAAATCATAATCCGAGAAATTACTAGCAATTTGAAAAAAAACTCACAGAAGGATACCATTATTTAGCCTCGATCGGGAACAAAAGTAATCATTATGTTGTTTTTAACACTAAAAAACTTAGAACCCGGGACTGCCTTTTCGGGAAATTAATTATGGCAAAACTAAGAATTCTTATAATAGATAATGAAAACCTGATTCGCCGTTCATTCGAACAGCAATTGCACGGAAATGGATACGAGGTATTCACAGCAGCTTCGGCAGAAGAGGGCCGTATTATTTTTGAGGATAAATTACCGGATGTTGTTTTTCTTGATAATAAATTATCCGGCCTGCAGGGCATTGCCCTGCTCAAAGTGTTGAAGCAGATTAAAGATGATGCCTTTATTGTATTTATGAGTGCTTTTGGAACTGTGGAAACTGCCGTACAGGCTATGAAATCAGGCGCCGTTGATTATATTGCCAAACCATTTAATTTTAATAAGATAAGATCAATTCTCAAGAGAATACGTGAAAATCTGATTTTAGAAAATAAAATAAAAATTTTACAACGAGAACAATTTTTTGAGTCTAAATTCGATAATATTGTCGGTAAATCTCAGCAGTTAAAAGAGGTTTTAAAATTATCAAAAATAATTGCCCATTCTGATGCATCAACAGTGCTTTTATTGGGTGAGAGCGGGACGGGAAAGGATTTATTGGCCCGTGCGATCCACAATGATAGTAAACGAAAAAATATGCCTTTTGTTAATATTAATTGCAGTGCGGTTCCGGAAACATTGTTAAGCACCGAACTTTTTGGGCATGAGCGTGGTGCGTTCACTGATGCCCGCGTGCAAAAAAAAGGTCTTTTTGAAATGGCCGATGGCGGGACAGTATTCCTGGATGAAATCGGTGATGTAAGTACCGCGATGCAGGTGAAATTATTAAGCGTAATTGAGAATAAAATGTTTCGGCGTATCGGGGGATTAATTGATATTACAGTAGATACGCGCATTATTGCTGCTACCAACCATAATCTCGATGAATTGATTAAAGAAAAACGATTCAGACAAGACCTATATTTCAGACTTAATGTATTTCAGCTGACTTTACCCTCTCTCAGAGCGCGACCTGATGATATTTTACTTTTGGTAGATCATTTTATTAAATATTTCAATCTGCGGTTTCATAAAAATGTTAAAGGAATTGATGCGGAGGCGCGAAGTTTATTACTTCAATATAATTGGCCCGGAAATATCCGTGAATTACGGAATATGGTTGAGAGAGGAGTTATTATTGCTGCCGGGCAATATATTGGTGCAGCAGAACTGTCATGCGAGATTCGGGAGATAAACAACCGGCCCGATATTAAGTATTTTGATACCTGGTTCACCATTCCCGATGAAGGTTTTTCCTTGCCTGAAATTGAAAAGCTGATAATTAAATCAACGCTGCAGAAGACAGGCGGAAATAAAACAAGATCTGCACGTCTAATGGGTATTTCACGCGATAAACTACGGTATAAATTAAAGAAATATGATCTTTGAAATTCAGGATAAAGTGGGGCATATTACCCAATAAAAATGGGGTATTTAACGCAAGTTTGTGAAAAATAATGCATGGAAAATTGCAATTATAATATTATGAAAAAATTATATGTGTATAAGACACTGTTATTATATGGGTTATGTGGGATGATTTATTTAATGGTTTGATGCTGGCATAATTATTGCTGTATTTATATTTGTCATAAAGAATTGACGGGTTGCTATAACATATTTAATATTAATTTATAAGGAGGTATCATGAAGTTAATTTTTAGTTTAATGGTGATTCTATCCCTGGCAGGTTTAAGCTTTGCCCAGAATATCAGCGGATCAGCACATGATTTTTCTGGTGAAACCTGGAATCCGGGTGGCGAGATCTGTGTGGTATGCCATACGCCGCATAATGCGGATATTAGTGTAGCCGAAGCTCCTCTGTGGAATCATGAAGTGACAGCTGCAACCTTTACACCTTATAGCAGTGTTACTCTTACTGCGACGGTTGGGCAACCGAATAACTCTTCGAAATTATGTCTCAGCTGTCATGACGGAACCGTTGCCCTGGACAATTTTGGCGGCCAGACCGGTGGCACCGATTTCCTCTCAGGTAATGACACATTAGGTACGGACTTGAGTAATGACCATCCCGTATCGTTTACCTATGATGCCGCGTTGGCAACTGCCGATGGTGGCTTATTTGATCCTATCACGCAATCTTCAGGTGTTACTGTTAGTGGTACTATTGATGACGATTTGCTGCTTGGAAACATGATGGAATGTGCTTCCTGCCATGATGTTCATAATGGTTCAGGGGTTGCTATGCTGCTCAAGAAATCAAATGCCGCGTCAGCATTATGTTTGACCTGCCATAACAAGTAAGCGGGAAATATAGAAACAAATATTGATTATTTGTTAAATATTTACCAATTTAGGGGCGTATATGCGCCCCTTTTTTTGTCTGCTTTTTAGTAAATGATTTTATACAGGGGTACATAAAAAATCAAAAAAGATCAGGGATGATGTTTGATGTTAGTTAAAATACGATATTTGTTTATTCTGATTCTAATATTTTGCTTTTCATGTTCACCAAAGGTGAAAGAGCAACCGACAGCGGATAATATTGTCATATTTCCGTCTCCGCCGGATACCGCACGTATCCAATTTTTAACCAGATTTAGCGTTTCTACCGATTTCACCGGTCAAAGATCCGGCTTTATGAAATATATCCTGGGTGAAGAAGAAGTATTTCCGATTATTAAACCATACGGAATAAGTATTTATAAGGGTAAAATTTATATCTGCGATACTATTCTGGGCGGCCTGGAAATTATCGATTTGAAGGATAAATCATTTCGCTATTTTAAGCCAAAGGGGATGGGTCAGATCAGAAAACCGATTAATTGCTTCGTGGATGATTCGGGGGCCATCTATGTTGCGGATGCAGAACGTAAACAGATAGTGGTCTTTGATAAAAATTTGAATTATATAGGCAGCTTTTGTGACGGCTCAACCATGAAACCAACCGATGTATATGTTGATGAAAATGGAATATGGGTGTGTGACCTTAAGGGCCGGAAAATCAGAGTCTATGAGAAAGGTACTTTCAATCTGCTAAGATCATTTCCTGATAATGATACGGTGAAAAACTCTGTACTCAGATCTCCCACAAATTTGTATGTAACTGAAAACCGGGTATATGTAAGTGATTTCGGTGATTTTAATGTAAAAGTTTATTCGCATGATGGCGAATACATCAGATCAGTCGGTGGGTACGGCAAAGGATTAGGACAATTTGTAAGACCAAAAGGTGTGGCTGTAAACAGGGATGACAATCTGTTTGTTGTGGATGCCGGTATTGAAAATGTTCAGATCTTTGACAATCAGGGGCAATTGCTGATGTTCTTTGGCGGTTCGTATAAGGCACCGGGTAATATGTGGCTCCCGGCAAAAATAATAATCGACTATGATAATCTGGAATATTTCCAGGAATATGTTTATAAAAATTTTATTCTTAAACATCTTATTTTTGTAACCAACCAATACGGACCGGATAAAATATCTGTTTATGGATTTATTGAAACAAAAAACTAAATGGATCATAGAACTACATATGCGATTTGCCCATTTTATATTCGTGTCTTTAATTATGTGTTTTCTGGTCTTCTCATCATGTTCCACCGGTGCCCGTCATGACATTCTTTCCTTTTTATTTGATGGTGTTGATGAAGATAACAAGAAAGTTAGTTCACAAACCGACAGCCTGAACCACCCTGGTAACATCGCTATCCAAACTACAAAGAAAAAATCAGCATACCTGGAATTGAATGTCTTCCATGCGCCGTTTCAGGGAAAATTATGCGGAGATTGTCATGATAAACAAAATGGTTTTCGGCTTGTTAATACCATGCCGGAATTATGTTTCACTTGTCATGATGATTTTCGTACGGAATTACCGGCGATGCATGGACCGGCTGCCTCCGGTGCATGTACGCAATGCCACCACCCGCATTTAAGCAAAAACCCCAAATTGCTTCTCCGGTCAGGACAGAAACTTTGTACTTATTGCCATGAGCCGGAAGATGTCTTGGCCAATGATGCGCATGAAGATCTTGGCGAAACTAATTGTACCGAATGTCATAATGCACATGGCGGTGAAGATGAATATTATCTTAATTAAAATATCCGGTGACCCGGTATTACGAATATATTTTGGCATAATCCTGAATCGGAGCTTGGGAATTCCTGCGAAGTGTTTTTTACGAAAAAGGTGTGATCGCGGACAAAAAATGTTTTAAATATTTAAGTATTTTACATTTATGACCATATTTTCTGACGTTAGCTACACAATGAATATAACTTTCCGGGCAAAAATAATCGGATTTTGTCTATTGCTGTTTTCAGTGATCAGTGCCGGAATTTTAAATGCACAGAATTCGAGATCGGGATCATTCTGGACATTACAATCTTATTCCGGGAAGATAGGTTTCGAATCACAAATTCAAAACCGTGAATCGCTTTTTAGAAATGGGAAATTTGAGAGTTTAAGTGTACAAAATTATAGGGGAAAAATTGAACTGGATACCAGAAGCTATCTCTGGCACCCAAACTTTTTGCAACTCGATATAGGTGCCGGGTATAGTCCCGGATTAGAGGATAATACATTTCTGGTTGCACCCGACCGGTCAGAAACCTTATCGCTTAAAAAAATATATCGCCGGTTGAATTTTTTCGCTCGAAAACCCTTCAGCTTTGGATTATTTTCCAGTTATAATCACAATTATATAAACC
>CAYULK010000172.1:0-7028 GCA_964445625.1 uncultured Calditrichota bacterium | reverse complement strand
AGCCGGTCGAAGTCTTTACATAATTTGCTTTTGCTTTTTTAGCGAGCTCGCAGGCTTTAATTTTTTCGTCATTGGTCAGCATCGCCGCTTCAATTATAACCTTACTCAACGCCCTGCCATCTTCACAGGCTTCACAGACCATGCGGATATCACGATACACCAGATCATAATTGCTACTTTTTAAAGCACCAATATTGATCACCATATCAATTTCTTCTGCGCCATCACGAATGGCTCTTCGGGTCTCGAACGCCTTTATTTCAGGCAAATTCGCACCATGCGGAAATCCGACAACGGTACATACCTTTACTTTTGAACCGGTCAGTTCTTTGTGTGCGAGTGGCACATATGACGGACTTATGCATACAGTTGCAAAATTATATTCACGCGCTTCCTTACAAAGTTTTATGATATCATCTTCCGTAGTGTCCGGTTTAAGAATCGTATGATCAATACAGGCCGCAATATCCTCTGGTACACTTTCACAACCGGTCGCATCATGATAACCGAATCGATCCACACCGGAGTCGAAGAATTGACGCAAAGTCTCCGGTTGCTTGTCCATGCGCACCCCGCATATACTTACCATATCGCGGTCAGAGTGGTCGACAGACACCGTAGATTCTTCATTATTTAGTAATGATTTGACCCGCTCTATCACCTTGTTTAAATCATCCTGTGATAAATTTGTCAATTGCTCCTCCGTATCTGAATTTTCTTTATTTGGCTGATTCTGATCGGCATAAGAGGGATTATCGGTAGCATCCAGCTCATTTATCATCTCCACCCTGCGCTTGTGCCGTTCTTCACTGCAGAAAGTTGACAGGAACACATCGGCAATCTGTTTTGCCAGACCGGCTCCAATCAGAGTACCACCCAAAGTCAGAACATTGGCATCATTATGTTCCCGCGCATTTCCGGCGGTGGATACATCATAGCACATGGCCGCACGCACGCCTGATACTTTATTAGCAGTCATGGCTGATCCGATACCCGCCCCGTCAATGATAATTCCAATATCCACCTCGGCTCTGCTCACCTTTTGGGCCACCTGAAAAGCATATTTTGGATAATCCACCGAATCTATTCCTGAGGTACCACAATCGGTTAATTCATAACCCTGATCAGAAAGATAAATTTTTAGTTTTTCTTTCAATTCAAAACCACCATGGTCTGATCCGATGGCGATTGTTTTTATTGCTTGTTTATTCATCAGTTATGCTGTTGTTGTTAGAAACTTTATTTTTTTAGCTAAATTTTTACTCTTTGAGAAAATAAATATCGCAAAGATGCAACGATATTTATGGCACGCGGATTACACGGATAAAGCTGATTCTCGCGGATTTTTTATATTATATTTTTTAATCCGTGATAATTCGTGAAATCCGTGGACTTTTTTCTTTGCTTGTAGCCTCGAACTATATATGATTATTCATGTTAATAAATTGGACGCAATATACTCATCTGTAATCAATATATTAAAAACTCCACTGCGCAGTCCGGCCAGTACCGCTGGAAACTTTTCCTTTCCGCCGGCAACGGCAATGGAATATTCTTTTTTGCGCAATTCCTCCAGTTCAATGCCGATGGTTCGACTGTCCAGTGCTTCCGAACAAATCCGGCCATCCCTGGTAATTATTCTTGAGCAAATATCAGCAATAGCATCTTTTTTTTGCAGACTTTCCACCTCATCCCGACTAAAATAATCCGCCTTGACAAGAACAGAATCATGATTAAATAACCCGATCGTATAAATTGCAATATTTGCGTTGCGGGCATAGTCCAGTGTACGGGCAATATTCCGATCTTTTAAAATCGCATTTTTAAGCCCGGCATTATCAACAATAGCCGGCAGGGGAAGTAAGAATGGCGTTGCCCATAGTTTCTCACCAATTCTCTGCGCAATTTCACTGGCATGCGTATCGTACCCGGCCTTTGACACACCTCCGTTTAACTGCACAACTACCATGCCGTTAACCGGTTTCTTGTTAAAATTTTTGGCTACTTCCTGCATAGTTGATCCCCAGGACACACCCAGAATCACATCCTGACTTAAAAGTTTCTCCAGATACTTTACAGTGGCAACACCCAGCCGTTTTTTGATCTGAGACGGATTTGCATCATCCGGTACGACAATCACATTTTTTAATCCGAACTTCTCCCGGACGGATAATTCAAGTCGCGTACCATACATTTCCGGATCGACAATCTCAATTTTTACAATACCGGCCTCTCGTGCCGCCTGAAGCAGACGGGACACACCGGGTCTTGATATACCAATTTTTTGTGCGATCTGTAACTGACTGAAGTTGTGCTCATAATACAGCCGTGCCACTTCGATCAGCTTTGCGTATTCAAATGATTCCATCATTCTCTATCTGAACATATGTTCGGTAGACTTTAACATTTGTTCAATAATAAATGAAAAAACTTGCTTTGTCAAGAAAAAAATGCATAATAGCGCTGATATTCTGGGTAAAATTTTTGACAAAAAAGAGATAAAGACCAAAAAGAAGCGGATCGAACAGATTGTAAACGGTGAATTAATTGGTCGCGCCACCAAGGAAGTTATTCAATCTGTACAGGCAGCGATAACAATGGCTGCTGTAATGCCGGCAATCATCGCTTCGACCACTGTAAGCAGCAGCTAGCAGGGATAAGTTCTTCTACAAATTTTCAATATAGCTTTTGAGACCGTACAGTTGTCTGCGCTGTTTTGCTATCGTTTGTCCGCGCAGATGAATCCTGTCCAGTATACGGGTTATGTAACTACCACATGTATAGTGTACAGTTAAACTCAGTTCGGTAGAACCATCAAGAAGTGCCTTAAGAGTATAGTCTCTGATAAAATTTCTTTGCAAGGGTATCTTTTTATGATTGATATCACGGAACACAATGCGCTTATCAGGTACAAAAGTAATGATGCGCTCTTTATAGATAATTTCCTCAATGTCACCACCGGAGTAGTAATCAATTTCGGCATCCTGTTTCAGACTTTTTGCATTGGAAATTCTGATCATTGCTACTCCGGGATCCCACTCCGGCACCCGGTCAACATTAATCAATGTTTGCCACACAACTGTTGGCGGACTTTCTATTATCTCACTTATTGAAAATTGTATTTCCGGAGAAGAAAAAAATCCGACTAAACCGAGTAGTAATAACAAAACGATAAATGTGAAGCCTATAATTCTCAAGAATGTATACAAAATTCTCTCAGCGCATTAATACCATCCGTTTTGCTGATTGATAATCACCTGCCCGGAGTACATAATAATAAACTCCAGACGCCACCGACAGACCCTGGCTGTTTAAACCATTCCAGCTGAGTTCATGTCGGCCTGCAAATAGCTGATTTTCAATCAACGTTTTTATTAATCTACCTTCAATATTATATATTTGCAAGATGACTTTTTGCGATTCTTTTATTTCAAATATTATATTTGTAACCGGATTAAACGGATTGGGATAATTTTGATATAAATATGGCTTTTCCGGGATACTATTTTCACCTTTAACACTTGTGACCAGCAGATTATCAATCCAGGATGTTATTTGATCCACCTTTACGCCGGCACCCCGATAACGCACAATACCTGATTGATCAATAACCAGCGAAACATCATTTGCCTCATACGCCTGGTAAACAGCTCTTTCTGCCGCAGCATTAATACAAAGAGGATATGTTACTCTGGTGAGCTGCTGATAATCTCTCACATTTTTTTCATTACTATTGGGGTACCAATCCAGGCCAATTGCCTGGAAATTCTGATCTTTATAAACCTGATTTACTTTAGTTTCGGTGCCTGGACCAGACGCTCTGCACGTCGGTCAGCCCCAGCCAAAAAAGAAAAGATAAACAACCCTTCCACTATAATCCGACAAAGATATGGTACCATGATCAAGGGTGGTATATGTAAGATCAGGGGCCTTTGTACCGACACTCTGGCCGGTTACTCCTGCCGCCAATAAAAACAACATTATCAGGCTTTTTTTCATTAAAACCTCCTATAAATTACTGAAGTATTCTTAATTCCACTCTTTCAAAGGGCAGAATTTCATAACAAATTCCGGATGTACATGCATTTCCACCCCGGCGTTTGCCTGCAAACAGCGATATCAAATGTACCTGGCTGTATTGATAACTAAGATTTCCTCCCAGCCGGTATTCTTCGTCCTTATCTTCCGGAATATCTGCCGAGTCGTTTGATTTCTCAAGTACAAAACCAAATGAAAGATCCGGCACCCGGGAAACCGATATGAGCGCAGCATAGTTTTTAACTTTGTCGGTTGCGGTCACTGTCCGGTCAAACTGCTGATATTGATCTGGTCATAGAGCGTCGAAAGATTCCCAGGCTCCATGTCCGGCAAATTGCCCAGCTGATATTCCAAAATGTTTAAAACTGAGAGCTGGCTCAAAATCTGACTCTGAATAACAAGACTCAAAACTATTATCCAGATACTTATCCTATTCCGGTTCAACACTATCCTTGTCATTGAGAATTTTTTCGATTTCTTTGGCAAGGAATTTTTCATCCCCCGGCCGGTAGCCCCGATGAATCAGGAGGATTTCATCATTTTCATCTACCAGTAATAATGTCGGTAACAGAGTAACATTTAACTCTGTCATTACCTCACTATTTATATCCAGTAAAACCGGATAGGTTATGCCCAATGATTTTGCAAATGGCTTCACTTTTTGTGTATTTCGCGGGCTGTCAACATTAATTCCAATAAGCTGTACACCCTGATCCGAGAATTCCTCATAGAGCTCAATTAATTTCGGGATGGACCTGACACAAGGCTTGCACCAGGTTGCCCAGAAATCAATAATCGTAAGTTTTTCACCTTTAAGCTCATAATACGATGTTCTTTGGTTCTCAATATCCTTCAGCTTAAAATCATATACTTTAGCAGCAAAGATCAAATTGAATGAAAAAATGATCAGAATAAGAACATATTTTAACTTCATTCTTTTCCCCGTTATTTTGTGTTTTTAGTATAATATATTAATCAGCAAATTTGTTTCTGATCTGATCCGGAATAAAGTAAGTTGGCTTACACTTTACAAACTCTTTTAAACCAATTATATTTAGACTGAATTATTAATAACGCTGTAAACAGTGCTGTCTAAAGTTAAAAGTGATCTAAAGTGACTAAAAAACTTTTATCCACGGATTATTTAACCGCAATGACGCAAAGGATTCGCTCCCAAAGACGTGCCTTTGGCAAAAGCACGCATGGCTTATATTATTATTTTAAATAGAATATTTTTAATCTTTGCGAACTTCGCACGTTCTTTGCGTCTTAGCGTTAAAAAAATCTTAACCAGGGTAGTAAAATGTTTGCTAAAATAACAAAATTATTGGTTGCAATATCTAAAACCAAAAGGAGAAATTTTGGCTGTATTAATGGTATCCATATCCGGAATCAGGGGTATTGTCGGAGAAAGTTTAACACCGGAGATTATCGTAAAATATACACTGGCATTCGGCAGCTATGCTGAAACAGGGAAACCGGTGATTGTCGGAGGTGATTCCAGGACCAGTGGTACATTTGTAAAAAATATTGTCAAGGGTTGTCTGGAGGCCTGCGGCTGTCATGTCATTGATATTGGTATTGTACCTACGCCAACTGTTCAGATGGAAATATTACATCATAATGCCGCCGGAGGTGTGGCGATCACGGCCAGTCACAATCCACCGGAGTGGAATGGCTTAAAATTTATGGGCGCCAATGGCCGGTTTCTGAATCCTGACGAAACAGAAAAAGTATACACTCAGGCAGAAAATAAGGAATTTCATCTGGAGTCCTGGCAAAATGCCGGTATTGAGACAGTGGATCATGACGCTAATCGCAGACATATTGATGCTATTCTGAACCTGTCCTATATCGATGTTGCGGCACTTAAAAAGCGAAGATTTAAAGTGGTAGCCGATTGTGTAAACGGGGCAGGCGGAAATATTATACCGGATCTTTTAACTGAACTGGGCTGTGAGAATATCATTATCAATGGTGAGACTAACGGTCACTTTGCTCATACACCCGAACCACTACCCGAAAATCTTACCGAGCTGAGTGCTGCGGTAAAATCAAACACCGCCGATCTGGGTTTTGCTGTCGATCCCGATGTTGACCGCTGCGCCATTATTGACAATACGGGTACCATTATCGGAGAGGAATATACACTAGCCCTCGCAGTCAAATTTATTTTGTCAAGGAAACTGGGTCCGGTTGTTGTGAATATGTCCACATCGCGTGCGAGTGAAGACATTGCAAAATATTATAATTGTCCATTTACCAGAACCAGGGTTGGTGAAATTGATGTGGCTGAAGAAATGGCAGCCGGCAATGCTGTTATTGGTGGCGAGGGTAATGGCGGTGTTATCCTGCCTGAATTGCATCTGGGCCGGGATGCACCGGCGGCAATTGCATTAACCCTGCAGGCGCTCCTGGAATCTGCAGGTACCATGCAGCAATTATTTAAATCGCTGCCGCAATATTTTATCGTTAAGGAAAAAATAAATATCGAAGGTAAGGATCCGGATCAGCTATTAAAAATAATGGCTGAACGCCACGCTGATAAACAAATAAATTTCCTGGACGGCCTGAAAATTGATACCGGGACAACCTGGGTTCATCTGCGAAAGAGCAATACGGAACCGATTATACGCGTTATGGCCGAGGCGCCTACAGAGCAGGAAGCACACACCCTCGCGAGCCGGTATTTTAATGAGATATTATCGATTGAATTGTAAAAAGAAAAATCTTATTGATTATTATATCCGGATAGCTTAATAATGTACCAACAGGTCTCAATATTGTTTCAATTTATAAGCACACCTTTTTACTTTATAAAAAGGAGGCGATATCATTGTTAACTGATTGGGAAATTCGTCGCCATATTGTTTCCATTGGCAAAAAATTATATGAACATCGCCTGGTAGCCGCAACCGATGGTAATATCTCAGTCAAAATGAAGGCGGATAAGATTATAGTTACACCGGGTGGTCATTGCCTGGGAACTC
>CAYULK010000171.1:0-7108 GCA_964445625.1 uncultured Calditrichota bacterium | reverse complement strand
TTTGCTGTTAAATAAATGTAAGAAGTCAAATGAATAACCCCCAAAAAATTGCTGATTTAATCGGGACAATCCAATCTAAGACATAAGGTATCCCGACAGAAACGTTTCCCTCAGGGAAACACGTCCGCCACTAGTCGGATCGTTGATCGGGATGAAATCATTCCCGACTAAAACTTCTCCCTCCAGACGAAAGGTCGGGACTAAATCATCCATGATTTAGCCAGATTTCAAAGTAAAATCAAATAATGTATCCTCGTAGAGGATGCATTATTGGTTTGAATTTTTAGATTAAATCCTTCAAAATACGTCGGTGCTTAGATAATGTCAGCAATTATAAATCCTCTACGAGGATTATATGTTTTTTGGTTATGAAATTTTCTACAAAAATAAAACCTCTACGAGGTTAATAATCTTGTTCATTCTAACAGTATGATAGAAAAAAATGGTTACACAGAGTAAAAAATTTTGCTAAACGCCCCGGCGATCCGCTGGAAATAAAATAGTTTTAACCAATCATAGCCTAAATTATTTTATTATCTTAAAATACTTGCAAAATGTGGTTATGATAGGTAATGTATTTTATCAAAAATAAGGGTGCTGTAAAATGGATAAAGAACAAAAAGACTTTTATCTGATACTCAGAAAAAAGGTTATGACATATCTCGATAAGCATAACTCAAAATATACGGAATATCTGTTACTCGCCCCGGATCTTTTTCACCTGCTGGTAAAATTAAGTATTGATCCAAGAGTTCCATCCGATAAAAAAACAAAATTTATTGCGATTATTGCATATTTTATCTCACCTCTGGATCTCTTTCCGGAGTTCATTTTCGGCCCGATCGGATATCTGGATGATATTGCCCTAACGGCCTATATAATCAATCAGTACATTGTTGAGACAGATCCAAAAATCGTTCGTGAACTGTGGGCGGGCGACCAGGATGTCCTGACCGCGATAAAAAATATTATCATTGCCGCCGATAAGATGATCGGCAGCGGATTATGGAAGAAAATCAGAAAGCGCTTCTGATATTCTGCGCATCCCCTCTTCGATATTCTCAATAGAATTTGAATAAGAAATTCTTATGTGGTCGTCTGAACCGAATGCGGATCCCGGTACAACCACAACCCTGGCTTTGTCAAGTAAAAACTGTGCAAAATCTCCTGAATTTTCCAAACGTATCTTACTATTCTTCATTTTAATATATTGTGAAATATTTGGAAACACATAGAAGGCACCCATGGGTTTAACGCACTCTATCCCCTGGATATCACTCAACATTTTGAAAATACAATTTCGCCTTTCTGCAAATGTTTTCTGCATTTGAGCTACAGAATCCTGTGGACCACTCAGGGCCTCAAGAGCGGCATACTGTGAAAGTGTACAGGCAGTGAATGTAGGATGGCTTTGCATTTTATCCACAGCCTCAATGATTTCCCGGTTCCCGGCAGCATAGCCGGGACGCCAGCCGTGGATGGCATAAGATTTGGAAACACCGGTAATTACGATTGATTTCTCTCTCAGCTCATCGTTGACAGATGAAATGCTGCAGAAGCTTGTACCTTCGTAAACTAGTTTGGCATAAACCTCGTCTGAAATGATGAAGATATCTCTGTTTCTAACCACTTCAGCGAGATCTGATAATTCTACCCGCGAATAAACGGCACCGGTTGGATTTGATGGATTACATAGAATGATGGCTTTGGTTTTCTCTGAGATAGATTGTTCCAGTTCGTCCGGCTGTATTTTAAAATTGTTTTCTTCATGCGCCATGATGTGTACAGGTACGCCATCTGCCAGTTTGACCATTTCTGCATAAGAAGGATAATACGGTCCCGGAATGATCACCTGGTCACCTTTGTTTACCAGGGCCATTATAATATTAAACAGACATTGTTTGGCCCCGTTTGAGACGATCAGCTCATCAACATCATAGGTGACTTTATAATCTTGCTGTAACCGGTCCGAAATAGCTTGTCTTAATTCCAGGAGGCCGCGGTTAATCGTATATTTAGTCAGGTTTGCAGCAAGTGCATGCCGCACCGCCTCTTTAATATTTTCCGGGGTCGGCATGTCAGGTTCACCTACACTTAAGTCTATCAGATCGATATTTTTTTGCTTTAAGGTGATAGCCTGGGCGGCAATTCTCATGGTAGGCGACAGAGATATGTTCCTGATACGATTCGATTGCATTATTGTTCTTGCGTATCCTCTTCGTACCAGGATTCCACAAAGGATGTGATCTGATCATGACTTGAATTTGATATATTGTGAAATTCACAACCGGCGCCAACGTGTTCCATGATTTCGTGACTAATAACCCACTTTACCTCGGCATCCACATTGACCACATATTGTAATGGGTCAGGACCTTTTATCTGTACAAGTACAAGTTTTAATCCCTGTTTAAAGAGATCTTCGTCTTGTGGGTTAAGGGTGATATGAATTCCCCCGGCGCTCAGGTTTAAGATGTGTGTTGTAATAGGTCTCCCGCCGTTCGCCGGAATACTGAAAACCCCCTGAATATCATCTTCAAATGTAAATAAGGCACGTCGGTGCCGTCTTCTGTTTTCAGGTTTTTCATTCATAATTGAGAATTCCTATTCGTTAATTTTAACTTTCTGAATTGCCCGTAATAAATCTCTTCGTGTGATCTGCCCAACAAGTTTTTTATCTTCCACTACCAGAAGTCTGCGATAGCTGCAGTTCAAAAACCGGTCGGCGACAGTAAAAATATCCAGATCGGGATGAATCGTATCCACTTTTTTTGTCATGTAATCTTCGACTTTTCCACCAACCGGCACCTCGCTATATGCACCATGAGCAATGGTGCGCAGACAATCCTTTTCAGATAATATACCCACCAGATTTTCCTTCTTGTCTACAACAGGAGCGCCAGTGATTCTCTGATCCAGTAAAATCTGGATAGCATCATGGATATCTGTATCCGGGTGTAGTGTAGTGAATTTTTTATCCATATAATCCCGTACATGAGGGGTGACATGCATTGTTAATCCTCCTAATCTATATAGTTGTCTCTTAAATTTGCACATCAGGAGCAATGAAATCAAGTAATACATTTGTTACTGTCATTCATTAAGTAATACATAAATATGACTAAAAATAATCCTTTTTGCTACAAAAAACTTCATTTATCAGCTAGGTGCCGGATTTTTTGATGTTAATGAGATCATTGTGATCTCAGAGGGAACTCCGATGCGCAATGGGGGCCCCCAGTATCCGGTTCCCTTATTTACATATATCCAGGTGTTTTGATGCCTGTTCAGCCCGGAAATATAAGGCTGTGATAAGGTCACAACATAAGACCAGGGGAAATATTGTCCACCATGAGTGTGACCGGATAATTGGAGATCAAAGCCCGCTTCCGCAGCTTTAAATATATTCTTAGGTTGGTGTGCAAGAAGTATTTTTACCGCAGATTCCGGCGCACCTTTAATGGCCTTGTGTGGATCAGAGACATGTTCGGGAACCATTGTGGGTGCGGTGTAATCGGTTACTCCGGCCAGCAGAATATGACCGGTACCTTTCACTATAGTAGTATGTGCATCAATCAAAACCTGCATGCCGAGCCGGGAAACTTCATCGATCCATGGCAAAGCGCCCGAGTAATACTCATGATTTCCGGTGACAAAAAACACTCCATCCCGGGTAGAAAGTTCACGCAGCGGGGCGACATCGTTTTTTAAGCTGGGCACCTGTCCATCCACCAGGTCTCCGGTAAATACAATCATATCGGGATTTAAATCATTTATTTGTCTGATTACGGATTCAACAAAACGCCTTTTTATAGTTGGACCTACGTGCAAATCAGTAAACTGGGCAATACGATAGCCCTCAAATTCTTGTGGTAAATTCGGAAGCGGAATAGTAACCTCCTGCAGTTCAGGAATGCGTTTTGCTTCATAAATGCCATAGCCGGTAAGCAATGCAGAACCACCAATAATAGTATAGTTCACACTGTTAGCCAGGAAGGCACGTCTGGAAGAATCAAATGAGTAAGATGAATTGTTCCTGCGTATCAGTTTTAGTGTCAGTAAAATGATATCCCTGGCCAAAACCCAGACAAATACAAGTGAGAAGAAGCCCATTCCCAAAAACGCAATCCAGCCGGATAAATCAGCAAGAAATCCGTTGATATTTGAAAATCGTAATAAAAATGAGATGGGAATAAACATCGGCGTTATTAGTATAATTGCCCAGGCAATACGCTTAAATTTTATTAATAACGATGAAGGTGTGATTATCCTCATACCGATATAAATATGCAAGGCAAAGAGTATAGTTGTGAAAATCAATAAAAAATATATCATCAGGTTATTCTATTTCAAAATTTTACTAAATCTTGGCCTATCTTGGCCTATCTTGTAGTCCATCTTAAAGATGGACTACACCCGTCTACCACTTTGTCCCAAAACTATCCGGCTAATAAATTTTAATATATGAAAATATTGGTAATAAATACTTATATTTGTTTTTAAATTTAGATGAGGAAAAATTATTCCAACAATCATTTAAATAAAACAGGCGACTGATTATATGTTTAAAAAAATAGAAGACGGCTGCACTATTGGTGTTGTATCGCCCGCATTTATTCCGGACAGAGAAAGGGTTATTGCCGGTGTCAAATATCTGCAGAATCGCACGTATAATATCCGGGCAGGAGAAAATCTGAATAAAGAATGCGGCTATTTTGCCGGAAAAGAAGAAGAACGACTTGACGATCTGCATGATATGTATACCGATACCGAAGTAAGAATGATTATATGCACGCGTGGTGGCTGGGGCGGTCTGCGTATGATCGATCGCATCGGTTATAATCTGGTTGCGGAAAATCCAAAACCTCTGGTCGGGTATAGTGATATCACAACCCTTCAACTGGCAATTTACCGGATGACAGGTGTCCCATCGATTTCCGGACCCATGGTCGGTGTGGAAATGGGCAAAGGCATCGATCCGTTTACCGAAAAACATTTCTGGGGTCAGATTCTGAATAAGAATCTGGAATATAAATTCATGTGGGGATCAACAAAAACGGTGGAACTCAGATCAGGCCGAACAGATGGTATCTTGCTCGGTGGCTGCTTATCAATGGTTTGTAGCATGTTGGGAACACCTTTTTGCCCGGATTTTACTGATTCAATTCTGTTTATTGAGGATGTTGGCGAAAAACCATATAAAATTGACCGTTATCTGGCCCAGCTTCGTCAGGCAGGGGTATTTAATAAAATCCGTGGTCTGATTTTAGGGGATTTTCTCGATTGCAAGGCCGATGAGGGAGAAACCTCATTTTCAGTGGATGAGATTATTCGTGAATATTTTTCTCAGGTGAAATTCCCGGTAATTTATCGTTTTCCATATGGCCATGGTGATGTTAAATTTAGCATGCCGATAGGAGTTCACGCCCAGTTGGATACCCGTCGTGAATCTCTCACCCTGGCAAATCCTTTTTACGCCGAATAACGATGTTTAGGTACCAATCAGGCGGTAAAATTTCCCGTTTATATTATAATTGCAGCTATTGAAAGCATCTATAAATATAGTTAAATTAAACGTTTAATTAACTTGATCAATATAAAAAATTTGCCACGAAGACTCAAAGACACTAAGAAACAATGTACTATGAATCTTTAAAGATTGGGCATAAATTTTAATAACTTTGTGTCTTAGTGACTTCGTGGCTAATAAATTATTCATGTTAGTAAAATTTTTACTAAAATAACAAGGTTTTTGGCGACAAAATCATAATTATTTAAAACAGAACCACTGAGTTCACTGAGTTTTAAATATAAAATATATTTTTTTGAATAAGTTAATTCAGTTTATTGTAGATAAGCGCAATAATATCAATCACATAACTCCGTGTTCTCTGTGGTTTATTAGTTTTACAGGTTAGTAATAGAATTATGGGAAAAAACAGAATCGCTGTTTTTGCCTCCGGACGTGGTAGTAATTTCCTGGCTATACTCAAGAATATTGAAACAGGATACATTCCTGCGAAAATTGCACTATGTATTACGAATAATCCGGATGCGGGAATCATCTGTATTGCCAGGGCAAATAAGATTCCGGTTCGCGTTTTTATCCCAAAAGAATTTATAGATGCGAAGCAATTTAACGATGCCATTCTGAGCGAACTTGAAGCGGAAAAAGTTGATTATATTATTCTGGCGGGATATCTGAAACTAGTCGGTGCTCAGATAGTTGAACGATTTGAAAACCGGATTATTAATATTCATCCTGCCTTACTACCTTCTTTTGGCGGAAAAGGGATGTACGGTCATCATGTTCATGAAGCGGTTTTTAACCGCGGTGTGAAATTAAGCGGGGCAACTATTCATCTGGTAAATAGTGATTTTGATGATGGTCCGATTGTAATGCAAAAAAGTGTTGATATTACGGCGGTTCAATCTCCGGAAGAAATTGCAGCAAAGGTTCTTGAAATTGAGCATGAGATCTTTTCGGAAGCAGTTAAACTTTTGGTGGAAAATAAATTACAGCTATCTGGAAACAGGGTTGAAATACTTGGAGAACCAAATCTTTGACAATCAAACGGGCATTAATCAGTGTTTTTTATAAAGATGGACTTGTAGAGTTAGCAAAAATTCTTCATGCCAAAAATGTGGAAATTATATCTTCCGGGGGGACGAGCAAAGTCCTGGAAGATAATGGTATCCCCACCAAATCAGTTAGTGATATAACTAATTTTCCTGAAATTCTTGGTGGTCGGGTAAAGACATTACACCCGAAGATCTTTGGTGGAATATTACACAAAGAGAATCCTGATCATCTGGAGCAGATCAATCAGCATGGTATTGATTCAATAGATCTGGTCATTGTTAATCTGTATCCATTTGAAGAGACAATCTCACAACCGGATTGCAGTTTTGAGGAAGCCATTGAGAAAATTGATATTGGCGGGCCTTCCCTTATCAGGGCTGCAGCTAAAAATTTTCAATACAAAACAGTTTTGGTCTCACCTAATCAGTATGATGATTTCCTGTCGGAATTTGAGGAAAATTCCGGTGCAACTTCTCTGGAATTTCGCCGGAAATGTGCAGTAACGGCTTTTCAGCATGCAGCAAG
>CAYULK010000170.1:0-7136 GCA_964445625.1 uncultured Calditrichota bacterium | reverse complement strand
ATACATGTTTTTTAAACTTCGTGATCTTGGTGTCTTTGTGTGATAAATTGAATTTGTTTGCAGCAATATGCTGCGATATGAATAGATCAGGTTAATAAAACCAGTAACGCGGAAGGAGATTAACGGTGAGTTTTGTAGACGAAATTAAAGATCTGGTTATTTGCGGGCATATCAATTCCCAATCGAAATATCCGCCTGATTTTGCCGGAAAACCGGGAGTTGAGGAACAGGTACAAACCGCAATTAATAAGGAAATACCGGTCGAAGATATTTTGCGACAGGGTTTAATTGCCGGGATGGATATCGTCGGAGACAAATTCTCAAATGGTGAATATTTTGTACCGGAAATGATGTTCTCTGCCAAAGCTATGAAAGCCGGACTCAGGATACTCCGGCCGCTGATGATGGATCAAACCGCCCTCTCCTCCGGTAAAGTAATTATCGGAACCGTACAGGGTGACATGCATGATATTGGAAAAAATCTCGTTGCCATGATGCTGGAAGGAGCTGGATTCGAAGTAATAGATCTTGGCGTGAACACATCACCCCAAAAATTCCTGGAGCAGGCCAAAGAACATCCCGGGGCATTGATTGGTATGTCCGCGCTGCTCACAATTACCATGGAAAATATGCGGGGTGTGATCGAAATACTAAACGATAACGGCATGACAAATAAAGTTTTTATCGGAGGTGCTCCCCTTACCAGTAAATTTGCACATGAAATTGGAGCCGATGGATTCGCTCCCGATGCTTCTTCGGCCGTAAAAGAGGCCAAGCAATTACTGGGTGTTACAGAAAGATAAGACACATGCCCGATTTTGAAAATCTGCAGAACACACTATTAAATAATAAATCCAAATTTATACCCATAATTGAACTGGGAATCGATCCTTCAATCAAGGCCAAAATTATCGGTCGTCCAATCCTGAACCCGGATGATGATATTGAATTTATGTTGACTGCCGGATATGATTTTGTAAAAATCCAGCCGGAATTTGTCATAAATCTCAATAGAAAAGTACTGAGGAATGCCGGCCAGGAAAGTGATTCCCGGGACCGCGCCTGGTCGCCGGAAGGTCAGGGATTAATCACCAATTGGGAAGAATTTGAAAAGTATACATGGCCCGGAAAAGAAGATATCAATTACTCGCGTTTTGAAATAATGAGTAATTCCCTGCCGGAAAATATGGGTATTATTGGTCAATATGGTGATATTTTTACAAATGTTTGGGAATTAATGGGCTTTGAAACATTTGCCATGGCCATTTATGAACAACCGGATCTGGTTCGGGCAATATTTGAAAAAATATCAGACTTAATTTTAAGTATGTTTGATACAATGGCCGATATGGAATCCGTGGGTGTGTTATGGTATAGTGATGATATTGCATATTCTTCAAATCTTATGGTGAGCCCGGATTTTTTAAGAACATATTTCTTTCCGGTTTTAAAACATATCGGAAATCTGGCTAAAAAAAGAGATATCCCATTTATCTATCATACGGACGGTGTTTTATGGGAGGTTATGGATGATTTTATAGAATGTGGAGTTACGGCGCTGCATCCCATCGAACCAAAATCGATGGATATCTATGAAGTAAAGCAAAAGGTCGGTGACCGGCTATGTCTTTGTGGTGGAGTGGAAGTAGATTTACTTGCCCGTGGGACCAGGCAGGAAGTGGCTGAGTTAAGCCAAAAATATATTGAAGAAATTGGCAGGAATGGCGGATATTGTCTGGGATCTTCAAATTCAATTCCGAATTATGTCAATCCGGATAATTACCAGACCATGTTATTAACCGCAAGGAATTATCAACGGAAATCGGGCGTTTGAGAATAAAGATTCTGTTGATTTTTTTTAACAGGTTAACTAAATTTTGAATTAAATATGGAGCCACTTATGGAGAAGACTTTTAAAATTATAGAGTTGGTTGGTACATCGCCTGATGGCTATGAATCCGCTATACAAAATGCGATAAAAGAAGCATCTAAATCACTAAAGGCACTTAGTTGGTTCGAGGTAGTTCAGTTACGGGGTGGCATAGAAGATGGAAATATTTGTGAATATCAGGCTATCATAAAAGTTGGATTCAAGTTAATTGACTAATCTATAAATAATTTATCAAATATCAAATTCTAAGGAGACAATTAAAATGGCCATAGTAATAAACGATGAGTGCATTGCGTGCGACGCTTGTGTTTCTGAATGCCCAAACGATGCGATTACAGAAGGTGATCCCCTTTATATTATTGATCCTGATCTGTGCACTGAATGTGTTGGGTTTCATGACGAACCGCAATGTGCAGCCGTTTGTCCGACTGACGCCTGTGTAAAAGATCCCGATCATGTTGAGACCGAAGAAGACTTACTGGCAAAAAAAGCCCGGATTCACCCAGAATAATATTAATTTTGCCTAAATTCAGAATGATTTGCGAGGGTGGCAACGCATTGTTGTTACCCTTTTTTTAATAGGAAAGTCGAGGAACACAGTGTTAGAACTAAGCATGATACATCTGCTGGCAACCGGTGCAGGCATGTTTGCCGTGGGTGCGGTATTAGTATATCTGGTGCATAATGCGTACCTGAAAAAACAAAATCTCACAGCCAAAGATCTGCTGGCTAGCGCTCAGAATGAAGTCGAAAAACAAAAGAAAGAACAATTGATCAGGTTTCGTGAAGATATGCAGCATAAGCGCAACAAGTTTAATGAGGAATTTAAAGAAAAGGAAATTCAGCTGAGCCGTAATGAATCTAAACTGACAAACAGAGAAAAAGAGCTACACCGGCTGGAAAACAATCTTAAATATAACGATAGTAGATATTCACAGCGGATACAAAAAGTAGCACAACGCGAAGAATTACTCTATGAGAAACATAATAAGCTTGATTCAATTTTAGACGATCAGAACCAGAAATTGCAGAGGTTAGCCGGTATTAGTGTTGATGACGCAAAAAAACATTTGATGGAGAACCTTGAAAACAAGGTTAAACTGGAAGCAGCCCAGCTGGCTAAAGATATCAAAGATGAAGCCAAACTGAACGCACAGCGTGAGGCAAAAGAAATCATTGCCGGTGCTATTGAAAATTTGGCATGTGATTTTACCATGGAACACACACTTTCTACGGTTCAAATTCCTAATGAGCGTTTTAAAGGAATGATTATCGGTCGCGAAGGGCGTAATATCCGCGCATTCGAAGATGCCACAGGAGTTAAGGTGATTGTAGATGATACTCCGGATTTGATTGTACTATCGGGATTCGATCCGGTACGACGTGAATCGGCACGAATCGCTATGGAGAATCTTATAAAATCCAAAAATATAAATCCCAACCTGATCGAGCAGGCAATTTCTAAGGCAACAAAAGAAGTGGATCGCTTAATTATAAAAACAGCGGATGAAACGCTTAACAATTTGAGCATTCGTGGTGTTCATTTTAAGATAAAAGAAGCATTGGGAAGACTTAAATTTCGCTATAGTTATGGACAGAATATGCTCATGCATTCACACGAAGTAGCACTGCTTACAGGCGCAATGGCAGCTGAACTTGGATTTAACGTAAAACTGGCCAAACGGGCCGGTTTACTTCATGATATCGGTAAGGCCCTCACTGTTAACAGCGAGGGCAGTCATGTTCAATTGGGCAAGGAACTTTGTGAGCGATATAAAGAACATGAGATAGTTATAAATTCAATTCTGGCCCACCATGAAGAAGCTGAACCAATTTCTCCCATATCGGTTCTGGTTACAGCTTCTGACAAAATCAGTGGCAGTCGACCGGGTGCCCGGCGTGATACCCTCGAGGCTTACACAAAGCGCATCACCGGACTTGAAGAAATTGCCAACTCGTTTGATGGGGTTGCCAAAACTTATGCCATCTCAGCCGGTCGTGAAATCCGTGTGATTGTCGAACCTGAAAAACTTGACGATAAAAAGGCAGATATGCTCTCTTCTGATATTGCGGCGAAGATTAAAGAGAAAATGGAATATCCGGGTCAGATTAAAGTGTGTGTCATAAGACAAACTGTGGCTTCAAAAGTGACTGATGAATTCGAAGAAATAGAGTTAAATGAGGAAACGGTTAATTAATTAGAAATGAGAGATTAGAGATTTTTATATACATAAATTTCAAATGGAGGTATTTCAGTGAAGATCGGAGTTCCCAGGGAAGTATATCCGAAGGAAAACAGGATACCATTAAATCCGCAGAATGCCGAACAGCTCGTCAATCTTGGTGCAGTAGTAGAAATCGAGAATGGGATGGGCGAAAGCTGCAAATTCACGGATGAAATGTATACCAAGGCAGGTGCGCAAATCAGTACGGACCGAAAACAAATTATCTCATATTCTGATATTGTCCTGCGTTTGCGGAAACCACCACTTGTGGAAATATCCTGGCAAAAGAAGGATGCACTCCATATCAGTTATCTCGATCCGTTCCATGAAGAAGAGATAATCAATGAATTTCAGAAAAATCACGTTAGTGCTATAAGTATGGAATTGATTCCGAGAACAACATTGGCCCAGAAGATGGATGCATTGAGTTCTCAGGCAAGCCTGGCCGGCTATGTTGCAGTGATATTGGCAGCAGATAAACTGGATAAAATTTTTCCAATGATGATGACCCCGGCCGGTACGATTGCCCCGGCCAGAGTTTTTATTATCGGAGCGGGTGTCGCCGGATTACAGGCTATTGCTTCGGCAAAAAGACTTGGCGCTCGTGTTGAGGCATTTGACACAAGAGAAGTCGTTGCCGAACAGGTTGAGTCTCTCGGTGCCAGATTTGTCAAAGTGGACCTTGGTGAGACAGGGCAAACAAAAGACGGATATGCCAAAGCATTAACTGATGAACAACTTAAAATTCAGCGTGATGCAATGGCCAAACATTGTGCATTGGCCGATATTGTCATCACTACGGCACAGGTATTTGGCCGTAAAGCACCGGTCATTGTTACCAAAGAAATGATTGAAGGTATGCGTGCCGGTAGTGTAATCGTCGACCTGGCGGCCGAGACCGGTGGCAATGTGGAAGGTTCAAAGCCCGGCGAAACGATAGAAATTAATGGCATTCATGTTATTGGCGCCGAGAACTTACCCGGCCGTGTGGCCATTCATGCCAGCCAGATGTATTCCAGCAATGTATTCAACCTGCTTTCTCATTTCTGGGATAAGGAGAAAAAAGAACTGATTCTGGATCTCGAAGATGAGATTATCAAAGGATGTCTGGTTACATATGGCGGTGAAATTTTTAGCGAATCTTTAAAAACTAAATAATTTTGTGGGTTGACATTTATGTCAACCATTTAAGAAATTTTAGAATGGTACGTTCCTAAGTACAACCTGGGAACGGGGATAAAAAATAAGGAAATAAAATGGATCCGACCACACTCATTTTTTTAGCATTTATTTTAATATTATCAATCCTTCTCGGATTTGAGATCATTTCAAAAGTACCGGCTACCCTGCACACACCTCTGATGTCTGGCTCTAATGCCATATCAGGAATTACAGTGGTCGGGGCCCTGGTTGCTGCCGGATCCGCCGGTGATAATACAATTAGTATTATTCTGGGGACAGCTGCAGTTGCCTTTGCAACCATAAATGTTATTGGTGGATATCTGGTCACTGATCGCATGCTGGGTATGTTTAAAAAAAAATCGACTGAGGGTAAATAATGAATATTGAATTAATTGTAAATCTGGCCTACATAGTATCAGCAGCACTATTTATCTTCGGATTAAAAATGCTGAGTTCTCCGGCAACAGCCCGGCGCGGTAACTTAATTTCTGCGATCGGAATGTTCCTTGCCGTTGTGGTCACATTATTAAGCAGAGAAATAATTGATTTTCAATGGATCGTAATCGGGGTAATTATCGGTGCGATTATCGGTGCTATGGCGGCACAGATGATCGCCATGACACAAATGCCGGAAATGGTTGCGATATTCAATGGATTTGGCGGTATTGCCAGCTTATTGGTTGGTTGGGGGGCCTATCATGCCGCACCGGATTTGTCAATGTTCACAATTGTCACGATCGTACTTTCGGTGCTGATTGGCGGCGTTACATTTTCCGGCAGTATAGTCGCCTGGGGCAAACTGAGTGAGATATTAGGCAGCAAAGCCACACTCTTCCCCGGTCAGAAAATAGTCAATGCATTGATTCTAATAGGTATTCTTGCCGCCGCGATTACTTTCGTCATGGCACCTGTTTCCGGATATGAAATTTTTATCGTGATAATTTTTTTGTCGCTGATTCTTGGTGTAATGGCGGTTATACCGATTGGCGGCGCCGATATGCCGGTGGTTATTTCTCTTTTGAACAGTTATAGCGGACTCGCCGCCTGTGCCGCCGGTTTTGTTATTCAGAACAATATTCTGATCGTCGCCGGTGCCCTGGTCGGTGCCAGCGGCATAATCCTGACAAATATTATGTGTAAAGCCATGAACCGGTCTCTGACTAATGTATTGTTTAGCGGTTTTGGTGCCACAACCGCAGGTAAAGGCGCGGCCGCCGAGGGCGAAGTAAAACCGATTGTTGCTGAGGATGCCTATCTTATTCTGGAAGCAGCCAGTTCAGTCGTTTTTGTTCCGGGTTATGGTCTGGCTGTGGCTCAGGCACAACACGTGGTCCGTGAACTGGGTGAGTTACTTGAACAGAACGGTTGTGAAGTCAAATATGCTGTTCATCCGGTAGCCGGTAGAATGCCCGGACATATGAACGTTCTTCTTGCGGAAGCCAATGTACCCTATGACCAGCTGGTTGAAATGGACGATATCAATCCGGTAATTAATACAGTGGATGTGGCCGTTGTTATTGGTGCAAATGATGTGGTTAATCCAGCCGCCCGAACCGATGAAAGCAGCCCCATATATGGTATGCCGATTATAAATGTTGATTATGCCGGCACCGTATTTGTACTCAAAAGGTCCATGGCTGCCGGTTTCGCCGGAATCGGTAATCCCCTTTTCTTCAATGAAAATACCCGCATGTTATTCGGCGATGCGAAAGCCAGCATTTCTGCAGTGGTTGCGGAATTTAAGGGTTAGTATCCTGGCCTAGAATTAGAGATTAGAGATTATTAAATTGTAATAGTTCAGCCCACCAAATACACGAAAGGCCACTAAAAATATATAA
>CAYULK010000169.1:0-7181 GCA_964445625.1 uncultured Calditrichota bacterium | reverse complement strand
AGTCCCCCTCCCTAAATGCGTTTAGGGAGGGGGACTAAAGGGGGAGGGTTGTTTATCAAAATTCAGTAATCTGTATCTTTTTCATAACTAAAAACTTTGCTAATCGCCCCGGTGATCTGTTGGAAATAAAAAAGTTTTTGACTTCAATTGCATAAATTTAACTACAATCACAGGGGTTTTTTTTGTAAATTAGTTTGTTTACGTTGTGAACTAATTAAAATCGCGGAGAAAAAATGGCAAAAAAGACAGATTTAACGGTTTCGCGTGTCGAGGAACTGGAAGTGCAGCGGTCTGGTGCGGCTCTGCGATATGCACCAACTGAGAAAATAAACGTACTGGTAGTAGATAATTTTCCGGAACTCGGCCAGTTAACCGCGATGCGATTTATTGAATGGGCCCAGAAAAATGAAGGCTCATCCATATCCCTGCCAACCGGAAAAACCCCGGAACATTTTATCAAGCATGTTACCCACACACTCTACACCTGGGATTCTGCGTCAACGCAAAAGATTCTTAAAAAATGGAGTGTTGACCCGGTGCACAAACCAAAAATGAACAGCTTTCATTTTATTCAGATTGATGAATTTTATCCCATCAATACACAGCAGCATAATAGTTTTTATTATTATGTAAATAAATTCTACATAAAAGGATTTGGCCTGGATCCCAAAAAAGCATTACTTATTAATCCCAACACAATTGGCATACCTGAAAATGAGACTCTGGAAACAATCTGGCCTGACAATAAGGTTGATCTGGATTTGCGACTTCGGAGGCCAAAATCAGCACGTGAAGAGAAACAAAAACTGGTATTAGAAAAAGTAGATCAATTCTGTACAGAATACGAAAGTAATATCCGGACCCTGGGCGGAATAGGTTTTTTCCTTGGTGGAATCGGTCCGGACGGGCACATTGGATTTAATGTCAAGGGATCTGATCATTATTCTACAACAAGACTGACGCCGACCAATTATGAAACGCAGGCAGCTGCAGCAGGTGATCTGGGTGGTATCGAGGTCTCTGGTAACCGGCTGGTGATCACAATCGGATTACAGACGATTGTTCAAAATCCTCAGTCCGTTGCAATTATTATCGTTTCAGGTGAAGCCAAAGCACATATAGTTAAAGAGGCAATACAGAAGCCCAAAAACAATTTATATCCGGCTACCGTTTTACAGGAATTACCAAATGCCTGTTTTTATCTTACTAAAGGAGCAGCCAAAACACTTACCGAGCGCAGATATCTTGAGTGTAAAAACAATGAAGAAATCAATCCGGCTGAGGAAGAACAAATAGTATTTGATCTGGCTCTGGAAAAAAAGAAAAAAATAATTAAACTGGATAAAAAAGACTTTTACTCAATACGTTGCAGTAAACTGGTTTATGATACGTATAAAGATAAAATAAATGACTATTTGATTAAAGTTGATCAGGCGTTAAAAGATAGATTTACATCAACTCTGGATATCCCCAAAAATCAAATATTTCTTCATACTGCACCACACCACGATGATATCATGCTGGGGTATCTTCCCTATCTTGTGCGCCTGATGCGCGATTCATCCAATTTACATTATTTTAATTATCTGACCAGTGGATTTACCGCGGTAACAAACAACTATATGTTCAAAATAATAAATTGGCTGAAATGGTTCCTGGACCGGCCGGAATTTCGTGAACTTGATAAATCAAACTATTTTGATCCTGCCAATATTTTAGGCCGTAATCGCGATGTATTTCTTTATCTGGATGGGGTAGCCGCAAGTAGTGATTATATTAAAGAAGAGGCCGTCTCACGACGTACGCTACGAAATATGATAGAAATTTTTGAGGAAGATAGTTTTGATAATCTGAGTAACAGAGCCGATGAGATTCTAAATTATTTTCGCACGCAATACCCTGGTAAAAAGGATTTGCCGTTTATACAACAACTCAAGGGCATGACCAGGGAATGGGAAGCGGACGTCCTGTGGGGATATTTTGGATTTACCTGTGAATCCGTTATCCACTCACGTCTGGGATTCTATAAAGGCGATATTTTCACCGAGGATCCTACATCCAGTGATGTGCTACCAATACTTAATAATCTTAAAAAGATAAATCCGAATGTTGTCACTGTCGCACTTGATCCGGAGGGCAGCGGTCCGGATACGCATTATAAAGTATTACAAGCCGTAGCAGAGGCGTTAAAGATATATCAAAAGGAATCCGGCAGAAAAGACATCAAAGTTTGGGGATACCGGAATGTCTGGTTCCGTTTCCATCCATCTGATGTCAATGCTTTTATACCGGTAACTCTGAACACATTTGCCGTATTGCGTACATCATTCATAGATGCCTTCAGTTCTCAGGCAGAGGCTTCCTTTCCAAGTTATGAACATAACGGGCCGTTTTCAGAACTGGCGCAAAAAATTCAGGTGGAACAATACCAGATGATGAAAACAGTTCTTGGCCGGGAATTCTTTTACGACAGCAAGGACTCGCGTACGAGATCAACCCGTGGATTAATTTTCCTCAAAAAAATGAGTCTCGAGGAATTTTTTGAACATTCACGGGCACTCAAAAAATCAGCCGAGAATTTGTACTGAATATTGAATTTTGATTTTATTTACACAGAGGTCCACAGAGAAAAAAACAATTACTAAGGACGCATTACTCTCATAATTAGTAATTTTATAACAAGTATTATTCATGTAAATAATTGTCTTTGAAGCCTGGAACCGGAATCTTTGGCCTTTTGACCCTTTTCTGAGGGGACTTAGGCTCTTTGGGACTCCTAACCCCTCCTATGAGGAGAATTAACTCTGGAGATATCATGAAAAATTACCGCAAAGAACTATGGTTCGATATTCCAACCCGTAGAGACTATATCAATATTACGCCGGATGTTAATAAATGTCTGGCGGAAAGTAGTATCAGTGAAGGGCTCTGCCTGGTAAATGCAATGCATATTACTGCCAGTGTATATATTAATGATAACGAGAGTGGATTAATTCAGGATTATGACGACTGGCTCGAAAAACTGGCGCCGCATGAACCAATTTCGTTTTATCGTCATAACATGACAGGCGAAGACAACGGGGATGCACATTTAAAACGCCAGGTAATGGGCCGTGAAGTTGTTGTTGCCATTACAAATGGTAAACTGGATTTTGGACCATGGGAACAAATATTTTACGCAGAATTTGACGGCAGAAGACGCAAACGGGTTTTGGTGAAAATTATCGGGGATTAGAATCCATAAATTTAAAAGATTCCAGTATATTTTTTTCGGCATCCAACACCTCAAGGGCGCGCATATTCTGCATGGAATCCCATATGGCCTGCGTGGATACTTTTTCGATATTTGACACTTTTTCAAATGTACCCAGTTCTTTATATTTCCAGTAACGGTCAAAAGTGATTTCATTCCATCTGCTTTTAATGGCACATATAAGACCAAAGATTGTGTTAATCATGAGATCACGTTGGGCATCATCGGTTGCAAACTGAATAAAATATTTTTTCTTTTTCACTCTGGTAAGCGCTTCATTTGCCCTGTGAAATGCCGGTCCATCCATCTCAATTGGAATATCACTTCCCAATTTCTGTATAGAGCCCTGGCCGATGCCATAACGCAACTGAAGTGGGAATAGAAGACGTTCGAATTCAAGCATTGCGACAAAAGCATTTTGCAAATTTTCAATAACTCCCTGGAATTCATCTCCGCGTGTTATCATAAACGGCGCTTCAATTTCCGCAGCAAATTTTTCATTTACCTGAATAATAGCAGATTTTAAAAATAATTGCCCCTCATATCTTTCGTCCCGGGCCATTTTCCTGGATCCGCGAACATCTGCAATAATAACTACCGCGTTTTCTATCATTTCAGCTATAAGAAACCTCATATACAGATTCGAGTGAATTATTATCGCTATCATTATCACAAATTGTATTGTGACTTTTCAACAGAGTATTTTAAATATGTTTCTTCAAGATACCTTAAATCCCCGATACTATCCCGCCGAAGCGGGAGCGCCTTTGAGTCTTGGAGGCTACGAATTATTCAAGTTAAACAATAAATCTTTCATTTTCATTATAATGAAAAGAACTGATCAAAATCAATCTTAAATCCTTTCGGATGATATTCACCGGTTTCAACATTAATGACATAATCACCTTCGTACTCATCTCTTGCGATTACCTTTAAAGCAGCGATGATCCGGTCGATTTCTTCACGTTTATTGTACATACCAAAACTCATTCGTACGGCTCCAGGTACGGTACTGCGATCATGTTTAAGAATTTTCTCCTCCAGCACCTTTGTTTCGGCAATTGAAACATCCAGCAGGCATTTGATATAAGGATGTGCACAAAAGCATCCATTACGGACACCAATACCGCTTTCATAATTCAGAATTGCACTTACCAGCGCATGAGGTTTGTCCTGCATGTTAAATGATATCACACCAAGGCGTTCACTTGCTTCCTCTTCTTTGACCGATCCATACAATATGAGTCCGGGAATCTCCTTTAATCTTTTAAGTGCATATGCAGTCAATTCTGCTTCATGTTCTGCAATTTTATCCATCCCGATTTCCATAATCAGATTTAAAGCTTTTGCCAGCGCAATTGTACCGGCCACATTTGGCGTACCGGCTTCTTCTTTCTCAGGAGCGTCCGTCCAGTAAGCATAGTCTTCAGAGACGAGTGAAACGGTTCCGCCGCCCACCATATCCGGATCACCTTCCTGAAATGTATCGCGGTCAGCCACCAGAACTCCCAATCCGAATGGCGCATAGAGTTTATGGGCAGAAACTGCTAGAAAGTCCAGATGTTGTGGATGACCGGCAGGCCGGATATCTATAGTCCGGTGTGGCGCCAGTTGCGCAGCATCAACCATAATCTTTGCACCTTTTTCATGTACCATTTCAGCAATCTTATATATATCATTAATATAACCGGTAACATTCGATGCACCGGTCACTGCAACCAGACTAACTCTGTCTTTATATTCTTCAAGTTTGTTTTCAAAATCAGCCCAGTCCAGTTTGCCCTGCTCATCCACATTGATATGAATCACCTGCTTGCGAAAACGCCACGGCAGGTCATTAGAATGATGCTCCATTTTGGTTACAAAAATAACCGAATCCTCGGGCAACGGTAAACGATGCGCCAGTTTATTAATGGCTTCGGTGCCGTTCTTACCAAAAACAATCAAATGATCATTTGTATCCACATTAAAAAATTTTGCTACTATTTCCCGGGCCAGATCAAAGTAATGCGTGCTGAGTTGTGATTTAAATCCGGTTCCTCTGTGGATGCTTGAATACCAACCCATAAAATCATCCATTGTTTTTAGTACCGGATCCAGAGTAGGAGTAGTTGCGGCATTATCAAAATTTATATAGCGTACTTTCTGTCCATTTAGAAGGGGGACTTCCTTGTCAATACCAACAATATAATCGGCTACATTTTCAATTGTAATCGGCATGAAATCCTTCTCCTCATCCTCAGTTTGTGATCAAATTCCAGCGAATGGCGAATAGTATCAGTAAAATTATTATCATCAGAAAAATGTATTTTTCGTTTCTCAAGGCAGCAGTCAGGTCTGGTTTTATCTTTGTCCGTCCGGGATATGGTGAGATTCTGGGATAAAACCGGGGTACGGCATTTTTATACTCATCATACGAATTACCAAATACCGCACTCAATTTTTTCTCTTCATAAGATGAGATCAACTGGTACATGATCGGGAAGAAAAACAGACCGATAAACAGAAAATGAGGTAACCAACCACCCAGGGCAATAATCATTCCGATACTCATAAATATATTTCCGGTAAATATCGGATTTCGCAGGTGGGCATACGCACCATTAGTAATAAGACTGCTATTTTCTGTATCCAGGGATGTATCGTCCGCTCCGGAATAGCTCATCCCCCAAAGACGCATCAACTCTCCAAATCCAATCAGGATCATTCCAAAAACAAACAAATCTTCCCTGGGTTGCGCCAGAAAAAGTCCAATTATATAAAATGAAATCGGCGCATAATTGCGATTCTTAAACAATATTTCATCAATCTTCACTTACGACTCCCTTTTTGATCTGAACGGTATGTTCCGCAATTTTTTGCATAATCCGGTTAGCTAATTTTAATGCTGCCAATCCTTCCTGTCCACTCACGATAGGTGGAATATTGGCCGATATACTTTCGACGAATGAAGTCAATTCATATTTGAGAGGATTTACTCCGGATCTTTGTAACTTATTGTATTTTATTGATTTCTTACCATCACCAGCCTCAATCTGGCCCAATGAAAAGGCCAGGGTTCCATCCTTAAAACTCTTCTGTTGCTCATCAGATACATAATATATCTCTGAGAATCCATCAATGAAATCAAGTGATATATAAGCCGAAGGTTGAAAAATACGCATTTTACGCATCTTTTTAGTCGAAATCCTGCTTGCGGTTACATTAGCCACGCATCCATTCTTAAATTGAATTCTCGCATTTGCAATATCAATATTATTTGAAATGACGCCGACACCACTGGCATCAATTTGAACCGGTTCACTTTTAACCAGAGATAGAATCAGATCCAGATCATGGATCATGAGATCCAGAATTACTGCCACATCAGTTCCTCTCGGATTAAAAGAAGCCAGACGATGCGATTCAATAAATACCGGATTGAGTTTTACATCTGAAAGGGCCAGAATAGCAGGATTAAATCTTTCGATGTGTCCCACCTGCAATAGTTTCTTATTTGTACCGGCTTTATTTATGATATCTTCGGCCTCTGGCTCACCGGCCATGATGGGTTTTTCTATAAACAGATGACAATCATTCTCCAGCGCTGCCTGTGCGGATTCATAATGATCCGAGGTGGGTGTGACAATATTCACCGCTTCCACTTCCTTTAATAGAGCATCCCGGCTGTCAAAAACCGTGACACCCAGTTCCTTTCCGACTTCAGCAGCCTTCTCCGAATTGGTATCATATATTCCAATCAACTCTGCCGGTTCCACTTCACGATACAGACTGGCATGCAGCCTGCCAAGATGTCCTACTCCCAGTACGCCCACACGAATCTTATTTATTTTCATTTTCCTCAATATCCTCTACCGAAACCATTTTATAATTTTCTTCTTTATTTCTGTCCACAAAGGTCAATTTTATTTTCAGTGTATCATAGTAC
>CAYULK010000168.1:0-7182 GCA_964445625.1 uncultured Calditrichota bacterium | reverse complement strand
GTATAATTGTAAAAGACCGCAGAATATTATGCACCGGGTATGCCGGTTCGCCACCGGGATTTCCTCATTGTTCAGAGGAAGGTCATCTCTTAAAAAAAGTGATTGACGAAGATAGTACAGTTCGTCAGCATTGCATGCGGACAATACATGCAGAACAAAATGCCATTTGTCAGGCCGCCCGCTATGGTATTCAGCTTGAGGGCACCACACTTTACTGCACCATGGAACCTTGCCGCGTCTGCACAATGTTAATAATTAGCTGTGGAATTACAAAGGTCGTCGCAAAAAAAATGTACCACGCGGCCCATGAAACCAGGGAATTATTTATTAAAGCAGGTGTTGTGCTCCTCGTACTGGATGAGACGATGGAAAAATATAAGGATCAGTAATTTTAAATTTTAGCTTTTGACCTTTTTAAAGCTACCTCCTCTACCCTTTCCCACACCCGCAGCAAATTACCGGAACAGATTTTTTTGATATCTTTACAACTATATCCTTTTTTCAAAAGTTCATATATTACATTGGGGAAGTTTGATACATCTTTTAATCCGGTGGGCAGGGAATCGCCCAGACCATCAAAATCAGATCCAAGTCCAACATGATCGATACCGGCAATTTTTACTACATGATCTATATGTGCCACAACTTCTGTGATATCCGCAAAATCGATAGGATGCTCTTCTTTATACTTCTTAATGTATGCTTGCGTCTCCGGATCATTGAAGCTCATATTATTTTTTTCGATATGCTTCCAAAGAGGATCAAGATTAAGCCGGTACTTATCATTTACAAACGAGGAACCAAAGTTTATCTGAATAACACCGTCATTTTCAGCCAGGCTCTTTATCATCTCATCGCTCATATTTCTCTCCCAGCCGGGTGTAAACTTTCGGCATGAAGAATGTGATGCAATTACCGGCGCTTTTGATATTTCTATCACCTGATAAAATGTGCTGTCAGTAACATGAGATATATCTATCATAATGCCGATTCGATTCATTTCCTTTACTACTTCCCTGCCAAATGGACTCAATCCTTTCCATTTTCTTTCCGGATCATATGAAGAATCACAGATTTGATTGCTTTTGGAATGCGTGAGTGTTATATATCTGATACCACGATCATAAAAATACTGCAGATTTTCTAATTTATTTTCAATCGGAGCTCCATTTTCCATACCCATTGCCAGAGAAATTTTTGATTTTGAAAATTGTTGCTTTACATCTCTAACTGAGAAAGCCTGGACAAACTTATCCGGCCATTTTTCAGTAAAGCCCTCAATCATGTCGATCAGAGAGTCAGCCAGAGATTTTGCCGTACCCAGATTCTGTCGTTGAGCCGGAATATAAATCGACATAAATGGTACATTCAGTCCGCCTCTGACGGCTTTCACATAGTCAAAGTTTCCGCTGGTTTCTCCCGAGATATCATCAAAGTGTTTATTTAATCTGTATGGCACATCGATATGCGTATCTACTATTAGTATTTCTCCGGCCATTTTAAGGGCCTTTTTGTGTAAATCATCTTCAGTGGAGTAACCGGGAAAAACGAAATAAACAACAAAAAGTAAAATCCAGAAAATCTTCATTTAATTTTCCTTTAAAATTATTTATATTGTCATACCGAAACTAAAATTCATCTGAACATCATTCCGGCATGCTGAGAAATTATACAGCCTTAATTATTCATAGCCACTAAAGCACTGAGACATAAAATCATAAGAATAAATTGGTTAAAGGAGTATCTGTTTTTAAGTGAATCAAATTTACATCATTAATTAAAACATCGAAGTTCTTTGAGTCTATGTCGTAAAATTTATAAATTAAACAAGTTAATATAAATCCATAAACGTATTCAAACCAAAAATTATTTTCCATTTATTGGCGTCAGACTATATTAATCATAACAGCGGGTATAAATATGGGTAAAAAAAAAGTAAATAAATCCGGAGAACACAATTCAAAAACAACCGGTGAAAAGCTAGATAAAAAATATTATGAAGCCGAGCTCGGCAGATTGCAGGTGGATCTGGTAAAACTGCAGGAATGGATCAAACAGGAAGGATTACGGGTTATCGTTATCTTTGAAGGCCGTGATGCCGCAGGTAAGGGGGGCGTGATAAAAAGAATAATGCAAAGATTAAATCCACGTATCTGCCGTGTTGTGGCACTCGGTGTACCCACCGAACGTGAGAAAACGCAATGGTATTTTCAACGTTATGTGTCGCACCTCCCTGCCGCGGGTGAAATGGTTCTTTTTGACCGCAGCTGGTATAATCGCGGCGTCGTAGAACGGGTGATGGGGTTCTGCACAGAAAATGAATACCAGGAATTTCTGAGATCCTGTCCTGAGTTTGAGCGCATCCTGATCCGCTCAGGTATAATTCTGATAAAATACTGGTTTTCAGTAAGCGATGAGGAACAGGAAGACAGGTTCCGGGAACGTCTCAATAATCCAATGAAGCGCTGGAAATTTTCAGAAATGGATCTCAAAAGCAGAGAAAGGTGGGAAGACGTTTCCCAGGCAAAAGATAAAATGTTCAACTACACGGATATAAAGCAGGCTCCGTGGTATGTTGTCGAGGCAGATGATAAACGCCGGGCACGGCTAAATTGTATGCATCATTTACTGAGCATGATCCCGTACAAAGAGGTTAAATACCCAAAGATAAAATTAACCCCGCTTGTTGAACGAAAAGGATACATGAGACCGCCGATCACCGACCAGAGATTTGTGCCGGAGGTGTACTAGGGCTGTAAAGGGATTATTTAAATTGAATATATCAAAAATATTTAATAGCTTTTATAATACAATTTTATGTCGGGAGAAAAGTAATGCACGAAAAAAGTATTGAATTGCTCAATAAAGCGATTGCCGATGAATTGGCCGCTGTACACCAATATATGTATTTTCATTTTCATTGTGACGATCAGAGCTATGATCTGCTCGCCGGTTTATTTAAGCGTACTGCTATAGATGAGATGATACATATCGAAAAATTAGCAGAACGAATTCTGTTTTTAAAAGGAGAAGTAAATCTGGCAGCTGCCGGGGAAGTAAAAAAGATTCATGATGTAAAAGAGATGCTGGAAAAAGCAACAAATATGGAAGAAGGCAGCGCGAAAGATTATAATGTTTGGGCAAATGAATGTTCAGCAAATGCGGATTCTGCCTCTAAGCAAATATTCGAGAGCCTTGTAAATGACGAAGAAAGACATTTCGATCAATATGATACTGAATTAGATAATCTGGCTAAATTCGGCGACCGTTATCTTGCACTCCAATCGATAGAACGCAGTAAAACACGTGAATCAGGAGTAGGCGGAGAGTTATAGCCGCTAATTTCTTGCCGTGGTTTAACGGTTTTATCCTAAAATTTCGGCGCCATTTTCAATTGATGATATATAGACCTGAGGTTTATTCCCTGTCTTTTCGCTATATTTTTCCTGTACATTTGCCTTAAATTCATCAATGGCATCTGCAGTCAACAGGTTTATTGTACAGCCGCCAAATCCAGCCCCCATCATTCGTGCACCTAGCACACCCGGTATGTTGGAGGCGATATCTACCAGTAAATCAAGTTCTTTACAACTCACTTCATATTCATTTGATAATCCGTAATGTGATTCAAACATACGATTTCCAAAACTGACCAGGTTGTCTTTTTCAAGATCTTTGCAGGCATTAAGCACACGAATATTTTCTTGAATGACATATGTGCACCTTTTATATATCAAATCTTCCATTTCCGACCGATGCTGATCAAGCATATGCTGACTAACATCACGCAGACTTAAAACGGATCGTTTATAACTTTGTAAAATTTCAACACCAGTCTCACACTGACTACGCCGCACATTATATTCACTTGAAACCAGATCATGACGGATACCACTGTCACATAGCACTATTTTGTAATCATTACTGCTAAAGGGAAACCGTTGGTATTCATTGGTACGGCAATCGATACGAAGTACACCACCCATTTGACCAAATATATTTATATACTGATCCATAATCCCGCAACGGACACCAACAAAATTATGCTCGGCAGCCTGACCTATTTTTACAAGATCCAGTTTTTCCAATCCCACATTCAAAAGATGATTCATTGCAATGGACACCGCTCCCTCCAGGGCCGCCGATGAGGACAATCCGGCGCCAATCGGAATATCGCCTCCAAATACGCAATTAAATCCCTTCAATCCGATCCTTTTCTTCCGGAATTCTTCAATCACTCCCAAAATATAATTGGGCCAGCCCATTTCAGATTTTTCATAAGTATCAATGTCAGAGAAAAACGATTCATTTTTATCAGACGCTAAGATATTGATTTTGTCGTCCTCTCTGAGATTTATTGCCATTATGATGGCACGATCGATTGCCGCAGGTAATACAAACCCCTGATTATAGTCTGTATGTTCGCCAATTAAATTCACCCTCCCCGGTGATCTGACAATTACAGGTTGATCATCAAATAACTGTTTATATTTTTTTGTGATTATTTCTGGCAGGTCATTCATCTTTATAATTATTCCATTTTAAATGATATTATGCTATTACCGTTAAGAACTTTGTTATTTTAACAAAAGTTTTACTAACCTGGTTAAGATTTTTTTACCGCTACGCCAAGAAGGCGCCACACCTATAGGCGGGCAGGCGAATTATTTGCTATGAGCTACTGCAATTTGAGTCAGCACCGGCAAATGATCTGACGGATATTTTCCAAAAGCCGGATTCAAAATAAACTCATGATAATTGACACGGATATTTCCACGTACAAAGATGTAATCCAGTTTCCTTTTTGTCACATTATTACTAAAGCCCTGATAAGTCCAGTTTGGTCCTTGATGTGCAGAAACAGACATATACTGCGTGTCTAAAAATGACCGTGTGTTATCAGATGTTAATATCTGATAAACTTCACTTGAATCACCGGCATTAAAATCTCCGGTGATCACAATATCGTGATCTCCGGCAATATTGTTCACCTTTGACAAAAGCAATTGGGCGCTGTTTGATCTTGCTTGCTTTCCCAGGTGATCAAAATGAGTATTGAATACGTACAAATCCTGATCAGTTTTTAAATCCTTCAGGATCAACCAGGTTACTACCCTGGTACATGCCGCGTCCCATCCAAATGATCCTGCTATTTCCGGAGTTTCAGAGAGCCAGAATGTATCATCTTTAATTAATTCAAATCGATTTGAGTTAAAAAAAACGGCTGAATATTCACCTTTTGTTTTTCCATCATCCCTCCCGACGCCTTCCCAATCATAGCCATGAAGATTTTCATGCAAATATATAATCTGATCATTCAATGCTTCCTGAAGACCAAGTATATCCGGACTATAATATTGTATCATATCTACGACTTTTTCTTTTCGATTTGCCCAGGCGAACTCACCATCATCCGGATTATTATACCGGATATTGAAACTCATTACTTTGATCGCATTATCTGTAACACAGTTTTGAAAAATTAAGAGGCCGATCAAGGCGATAATTATGATATTTATCTGTTTGTTCATTTGTCTCCCACTCAGGCGATTAAATTATTGTGATTTTTTCAGCATATCGATTTTCAATCGCCAAAAAATTATTCCGTAATTGATCGAGTGCATCCGGGAGATAATTCATAATATCACCTGCCAGCAAACCATCCTCCCCAATATCATTTGCAGCCAGATCACCGGCAAAACCATGCACAAACACTCCCATCAGGACAGCATCTGTAATATCAAATCCAATTCCGAACATGGCGGGAATTGTACCGGCCAGAACGTCACCACTACCGGCTGTAGCCATTCCCGGATTTCCTGTCATATTGATAAAAATCCGGCCATCTGGTAATCCAATTTGCGAATGAGCCCCTTTCAAAACAATTATTGCATTCCATTCAGCAGCCTTTTTTTGCAGGATATCAATTTTATGCTGCTCAAGTTCTTCAATTGATTCATCAATCAAACGTGCCATTTCTCCGGGATGCGGGGTTAACACCGTCGGTGCTGATCTTGATTTCAAAATTTGTAAGTCTTCCGAAATAGCAGTCAAACCATCACCATCGATTAGCATTGGCTTATCTATTTCTGCAATAATGGCCTTCACCAAAATTTTAGTATCAGTATTTAACGACAAACCGGGGCCAATCACAACCATATCGCATTGATCTGCAGAATTCAGAATCGCAGATTTATTCTCCAGACTCAGACTACCGGTATCTGTTGATTTCAGAGGTAATAGCACTATTTCGTGTCCGTTTGCCGCAATATGCGGAGCAACTATTTCCGGTGTGGCCAAAAATGTCAAACCACCTCCCGCTTTTAAAAATGACAGGGCAGAAAAATATGGCGCACCTAAGTAACTTGATGATCCGGCAACAAATAATACTTTACCGCAGCTGCCCTTGTGCGAATCCAACGGCCTGACCGGGATTGGCTGAAGTCCATTTATACCAATTTTCAATTTTTTATTATTATACATTTCCGGCGGGAAAGAAATATAAGTAGAAAAAAGTTTACCACCGTAGGTGTAACCGGGAAAAAGAATGTTACCTATTTTCGGTAAGCCATATGTTACAGTAATATCGGTTTGTACAGCCTTACCCATGACTCTGGCTGTATCACCATTAATACCGGATGGGATGTCAATGCTGATAACCGGCTTTTCACTATCATTTATTAAATTAATACATTCGAGAAAATCACCCGTAACTTCACGGTCTAAACCAGTACCCAGCAGAGCATCAATGATAATATCCGATGTTGCCATTGATTCATAAATTTCCGCCTTTTGGACAAATGATAAAATTTTTAAACCGATTTTTTTAATTATTTCATAATTAGTTTTTGCCGAGCCTTTGAATTTTTCACCCTCGCCCAACAGAATGATTTCGGGATTCCAGCCAAGTGAATTCAATTTTCGGGCCACAACCAAACCGTCACCACCATTATTACCGATACCACAAAACACGGTAACGGATTTTTTCTCCGGACCAAATATGTCTTTAATAACAAAGTAGGTTGCTTCACCCGCATTTTCCATTAGCAGTTCCTGAGCGATACCAAATTCCGTAATCGCCCGCCGGTCCATTTCTCTCATTTCATTCACACGACAAATTTTCATGATGTGCTCCTGCTAATTGGTGACGTAGTGTCAAAAACTTTAAGTTTTCAATTCTTT
>CAYULK010000167.1:0-7210 GCA_964445625.1 uncultured Calditrichota bacterium | reverse complement strand
ATTTTTTTCTCTTTTTTAGTGAATTTAGTGTTTTTAGTGGGCTGAACTATTACAATTTAACTACTTGTAATAAATAACATTTTACTATAGTCTAATAGGAAAAGAGCCGGAATAATTCTTACAGAGATTTTCCTGAAAGATTAAATATGGTGAACAAAAGGGAAAAATTTGTCCAAATATTTAATAATAACAAAGATATGGTTCATCGGATATGGTTTAGCTCAGAGTACCGCGATTGAAATTGATAATCAATTGCGTTCTCTACAATTTGCCTATGGTGGTCTGGTTGTTGAGTATATAGGTATTCCACAAAAGCTTTTGCATTTCAGTGTAAATACGTTAGTCGGTGGTGGTGTAATGGGCTATGATAAATATGATTTTAATAATATCTTATTTGTTTCTGAGATTTGTATCAATGCAGAAATTAATGTTTCAGATCATGTGCATATAGCAATTGGTGGAGGCTATCGATATGTTAATGGCGTAAAACTTGAATCTTTGAATAATAATAGCTTTTCAGACACACTTTTGAATTTGCAGCTAAAATTGGGCGGAATTTAGAATCTGATTCATTGCAGAAAATATTTTTTACCTGGCATGCAAGTAAGTATTTTAATTTCTAAGACCTTAATAAAGGTTGCATTAAAATATAAATCACTTCAATAACGGCGGGCTCCTGCGTACCGTTTTTCATAATATTTTTCGGATAGAAGTGAAATAGTGACACCGGAAGATTCAGTTGCATGGGCAAACCTTTCATTTCCCAGATAGATACCGACATGGTCTATCTTGCCATAACGAACATTTGAAAAGAAGACTAGATCACCGGATTGCAGATTTTTTAGAGTGACCCGTATACCCTGCTTATACTGATCCGATGAAATTCTGGGGATTGATTTGCCGAAACAATTTTTATAAGCCAGTGAGGTAAATCCGGAACAGTCGATTCCCCTGTGTGTTGTTCCGCCGTATTTATATGGCACACTTAGCCAACTGTTGACGAATGACTCCAGATTTGTCGTTTGAGTAACACTTGATTGTTGTATTGTTTTATTCCGCGGGGCCCGGAATCTTGCTGTAGATTGACATCCGAGTACAATCAGGCATAAGATTAAGATAGAACTAAAGTGCATTATTTATTTCGTTGGCGGATATAGTTTATTAAAAATTTCAATAATTCCGTATGTTTATTATGCGGTAAGCTTTCCAAACTATTCCCGGCTGATTCAAAGTAGTTTTTTATCATTTTTTCAACATAAGGAATTATATTTTCCTGCTTTATTAAATTCCGGTATTCATCAACTGATTTAATGGAACCGGGAAACTCACGCGTTTTTTCATGCAATTTAATTGAAACGATGGTTTTTTTGTTCATCTCCAGATCACTGCCAACTTTTTTCCCCAGAACTTCTTCATCAGCAATTATATCGAGCAGGTCATCCTGGATTTGAAATCCCATGCCAATATTATAACCCAGATCAGCCAGAGATTTGATTTGCTCTTCCGGGGCACCGCTAACAATCGCCCCAAATTCACAGGAAATACTCATCAGAACAGCTGTCTTTTTGCCGATCATCTCCAGGTAATCTTCCTCTGAGACAATAGTTTGGGTTTCAAACATCTTATCAAGAGCCTGCCCCTCGCATATTTCAAGCATAGCATCTGTAAACCGTATTGCCAGGCGTGTGCCGGGCACATTTCCGGTTTGAAGCAATTTTCGATAAGCCAGACCAAGTAATCCGTCACCGGTAAGAATCGCAGTGCCAAGATCCCATTTTTCATGCACTGTAGGTTGACCTCTTCTGATCTCATCCTGATCCATGATATCATCATGAACAAGAGAGAAGTTATGCAATAATTCAATTGCAGCTGCCGGTTTACTAAGAGTTTCCATCTCTCCGCCCAGGGCCAGCCCGCTAATCAGAGTTAATAACGGACGTATTTTTTTTCCGGGAAGAGAATTGATATAATTTATAGGCTCATAAAATAAAGGTAGATTATCAGAGGCAGGAATTTTACGTAATTCAGCATCAACATACTCACGCAGTTGATCAAGGGTTTCTGATTCTTTCATTTATCTATCAGGTAAATGATCTAAAGATTTCAGCAACTTCTTTTTCCGATTGGGCTTTAATTATTTGGTTGCGCGTACTTTCATTTTTCAGATTTCGGGATATTAAAGCCAGAGCCTGAATATGCGGGCTAGAAGTATTGACCGGTGAAAGGACAAGAAATATCATATGTGCCGGTTTTCCATCCAATGTTTCAAACTCGACACCATCCGGAACCAGGCCAAATACCATTGATAGTTTATCAATACCCCTGGTCTTGGCATGTGGGATAGCCAGCCCATTTTCTAAACCCGTGCTGAGATAGCCCTCTCTGGAAAGAATATCGTTCAAAGCTGCTTCATAATCCTGAATTACTCCGAGATCCAGCATCACTTTGAGTAATTCTTCAATGATTTCAATTTTTCTGGTTCCTTTTAAACCCACTTTAATATGCTTTTCAGGAAGGTAGTCAGCTAATTTCATATTGTTCTCCACTTAAATGCTATCAATTTAATACCCCTTTAAATTTATGTCAATGGATTTATGTATGATTGAACGTGATTGCTTGAATAATTCGTAGCCTCCAAGACTCAAAGACACAAAGTTTTTAAAATCATAGACTTAAGGTATCCTTAAGAAACATATTTAAACTACTCTGTTGCGAAGGCATAATACAATTAAGTAATTATTTCTTTGAGACTTCGAGTCTTTGTGGCCTAAGTTTATGATTTAGCCAGATTAGTTGACATAAATAATACTTTCCATTTCTCGAAATTTTACATATATTTAGGATTGGTTTTTGAGGAGAAAACAATGCGACTGACCGATGTACTTAAAAATGAATTCGTAAAAATTCCATTAACTGGAACCACACGTGATGCATGTATTGAAGAGTTAATTGATCTACTAAATAAAAACAAGATTATATCCGGTAAAAAATCCATATTTGATGCCGTTCTCGAACGAGAAAAAATAATGACCACCGGGGTTGGAAATGGCATAGCAATCCCACATTGTAAACATCAGAACAGTCCCGAATTCGCTGTCTGTCTTGGAGTTCATCCGGCTGGTGTGGATTTTCAGGCAATCGACAAGAAAAATGTCCGTATTATTTTTCTTTTAATCGGTCCAGAGAACAATCCTGGTCTGCATATCAAGCTTCTCAGCCGGATATCCCGCCTATTGAGCAATGAAGAACTGCGCAATCAACTTATTGACAGCAGTGATAATAATTCCGCCTATGAGTTAATCCAGGACGAGGAAAATTATTTTTTTGAATTGGATTAATATTCCTTTATGCAATTACTTTTATTTGTTCTTAATAAAGAAGAGCATCTGGATGAAATTCTGGAGCTGTTTCTCGAATTGGACATCACCGGTGCAACTATCATCGATAGTGTAGGTATGGGGCGTATTCTGGCACATGATATTCCTATTTTCGCTGGATTTAGAAATTTAATGCAGGAAAGTCGCCCGGGAAACAAGACTATCTTTACTATTGTTGATGATGCCAAAATTCCACCGGTTATTAAAAATATCGAGCAAATTTGTGGTTCTCTGGATGAACCGGGTGCCGGCATACTGATCACAATCCCTGTCGGACAAGTAATAGGTTTATAATATATGGCACGCCTTCTGGATAATGATGAAATCGGCAGTTTTAAACTTGGTGAGAAAATCGGTGAAGGAGGTATGGCTATTATTTATAAAGCCACTCAGCCGGCGCTCAAACGTGATGTTGTCATCAAAAAATTAAAAGATCCTAATCGCGAAATCATTGCCCGTTTCAAACGTGAAGCGTATGTATCTGCTTCATTTTCACAGGAAAATGTGCTGGCAATCTACGATTTTATCAATACCGGGCGCTCCTATTACCTCATTATGGAACATGTGGATGGCGACGATCTGCGTGATATCATCGATTATGCGGCGCCCCTGCCACCTCATATATCCACATTGATCATACAAGATGTCGCCCGCGGTCTGGAATATACACATACAAAAAATATCATTCACCGCGACATAAAACCAAGTAATATTCTGATTTCTAAAAAAGGAGATGTTAAGTTAATCGATTTTGGAGTCGCCCGGGATGAAGCACCGTCTAAATTAACGGTAACCGGCATGATCGTCGGCACTCCCTCTTACATGTCACCGGAACAGGCTAATGGCGATAAACTGAGTCGACAGACCGATATTTACTCACTTGGCGTACTGCTTTATGAAATGGTCACCGGCGTCAAACCATTCAATGGTGAAACAAATACAGAAGTGCTGATGAAAATTGTAAAAGGAAAATTTGACTCACCAACAAAACATAACCGGGATCTCCCTTACGGCATTGTCAGGATAATCAAGAAGGCTATGCGAAAAGATACGCGCAGAAGATATCAAAACGCTACGGAAATGATACGCGATCTGGATAAAATTATTCCATGGCGTGAACAGGCAAATAAGAAAGACATTATTTCCCGTTTTGTTGAGAATTATAAAGCACGGGCCAAAGACCGGGCCACATCAAGTATTAAATATACCGCATTATATCAAGGCAATACATTCAGATTTTGGTATGGCACTGCTGCAATTGTCCTGTTTTTTGCCTTTGGTGCTTTTCAGATAAATCGTTTTATAAAAAATGAACGCTATGCCCAACTTGAGATTTCCAGCAATATCTCTAAGGGTAGTATTCTACTTAATAACAGGCCGGCGGGTAAGCTCAACTCCAGATTATATCGTATTGTAAATCTTTCTCCGGGACCATATCAGCTGGAAATTCAAGGTGAAGGAGCCAGTGGCATCTATTTATCTAATCTGCTGTTGTCGCCGGCTCAAAAAATTCGTCATACTGCTTATATTCCGGAACGCCATACCGATGCCCGCATCACCACCGGTACTGCGCCGCCAGGTGCAAAATTATTTATCGATGACCGTTTTATTGGTAACACACCGATATCAGATATGAAATTAACAGGCGGAAATCATGATTTAAAATTAATAAAAGATGGATTCCGGACACATCGGCAAAAGATAAATATCCTGACCAATCAAAATTATCACCTTAATATTACCCTTTATCCAACTTCCCCCAAATAACGATTAATTTTTATTAAAACTTTTATTTTTGTAAATTCCTGGTTTAAATTGATCAATTCATAACCTAGCCCGAGGCTGTAAACAAAGAAAAAAAGTCCACGGATTACACAGATTAACACGGATTAAGACTAAAAGAGTCCACTATAAAAAGGTAAAAAACCAAAATAGTCATCCTGTCTAAAGGACTTCTATGAGGAATTAGAAGTAGGCAATAGGCGGTTGGCAATAAGCTATGGCCTATTGCTTATCGCCTATCGATCATGTAGTTCCAAGTTACCAATTACTAATTGCCTTTTCTTTATCTCAGCGGGCCCTGCGTTAGATGAATATATCCAGTTAGTAAAAATTTTGCCAAAATAACAAAAAACAAGTAAGGACTATTTTGCCGAGTTTTAAACGTATCAAGGGAACACAGGATATTCTGCCGGCCGAAACCTGGCAATGGCGTTTTGTAGAAGAACGTGTACATCATTGGATGAAGATATACAATTACTCTGAACTGCGAACACCCGTATTTGAACATACTGACTTATTTGCCCGTGGTATCGGGCAGGCAACAGATATTGTTTCGAAAGAAATGTATACCTTTCTTGACCGCGGGAAAAAAAGTCTCACCCTAAAACCTGAGATGACGGCGCCAATTATACGTGCCTATATAGAAAATAATCTCTCTTCATCCACCCCGTTGAACAAATTGTACTATATCGCACCATTATTCCGTCAGGAAAATCCCCAGGCCGGACGACTACGTCAGTTCAATCAGTTCGGGGCCGAAGCGCTCGGATCAGATTCACCGGAGATAGATGCGGAATTAATTCTTCTGGCCATGCAGATTTATAAAGATATGGGAATTAAGAATTTAAACCTGATTATCAACAGTGTTGATCATCCGGAATCCCGGGAAAAATACAAGTCGGTCCTAAAGGAATATATAAAACCGCATTTAAATGAATATTGCCATGACTGCCAGGGTCGGTTTGAAAAAAATCCCTTGAGAATTCTGGACTGTAAAATTGAGACGTGCCGGGAGCTCAATAAGAATGCACCACGTCTTCTGGATCATTTGAGTACAGAAGGAAGATTACACTTTGAGTCTGTAAAACGTTATCTGGATTCTAATAATATTAAATATGATATAAACCCGTACCTGGTTCGTGGTCTGGATTACTACACACACACCGTATTCGAGATCACAAGCGAAAATTTGGGATCCCAGGATGCCATTTGTGGTGGCGGACGCTATGATTTACTGGCAAAACAATTGGGTGGACAGGATACACCGGCAGTGGGTTTTGCATCAGGTATTGAGCGTTTACTCATGGTCATGAAAGCACAGGCATTAATACCGGTAAATACGGATGGCCTTGATATATATATTTGTGCTCTTGGGCAACAGGCAAATCAGATGGTAACAAACTGGGTGCAACAGTTGCGGAAAGCAGGTTTCAGGACGGATCGCGATTATCAGTCGCGCAGTTTAAAATCACAGATGCGAGACGCTAACCGCCAAAATGCCCGGATTGTTCTTATCCTCGGTGACAATGAAATTTCTAAAAAGGAATTTTCGGTGAAAAATATGGAATCCAGTCAACAGGAAAATATCCCATTTGCTAATATTCAGAAATATTTATCAGATTTATTAACATGATTAATTCATAACGTAGCCTTTTGCTGCAATCAAAGAAAAGAAGTCCACGAATTACACGAATTAAAAAATATATTATAAAAAATCCGTTTAATCTGTGTTATCTGTGTATAATTAAAATAAATATATTCTGCGGCTCTGCGAGATAAAAATATTATCAGTAGCATAATAATACAATTATGATTTATCCGATACCTATCTCTCAAAATAAATTAAAGCAAATACGAAAGCTCAAAAACCGAAAGTACAGAATTTCAGAAAGATTATACCTCTGTGAAGGACACCGGCTTTTGACAGCCGCTATTTCATCCGGAAAAAATATTACAGATATTGTTATCACTGACAAGTACCTTAAACACACAAATTTCAAATCCATTGCCGATTTTCTTCAGAGCTCTGCAATATCGACATATTTATGTAA
>CAYULK010000166.1:0-7229 GCA_964445625.1 uncultured Calditrichota bacterium | reverse complement strand
AATTGATGCGGTTACCTCAGCAACTCCCGTGATCGGTACGCATGAAATAATACTGAACTGCACAACTGAAGATCTGCCATATGGCACATACTATTATTCCATTGAATCGCATTTACAAAATGTATATAATATACATTATACCGGAAAAATAATTATTGGGAATGTTGCCAACTCCACTGCGGCAGACGTAAATTATATACCCGAAGCATATCCGGATTCGGCAAAGAAAGATGTTTTGACTAATGTTTCTGCCGAATATCGAATTGTTAAATAAAAGGGGGAATTGCAATAATGAAAGATGAGAACAAGGCAATATCCAGAAGACAATTTTTAAAGACATCATCCATTGGCTTAGCAACAGCTTCATCACTGCCGATTCTTTCGAACTGTTCTTTGCCTCCGGATGCAAATAAGCACAAATCTGAACTCACTAATACTAAAGATAGACCCGGAATCCCCGGCGAAGGAAGAAATCCATTGCCTCCGGGAACGGCTCCGGGTAAAAGCCGGCTTGGCCAGAGAGTGCTCGGGAAAACCGGATTAAATGTGTCGCTACTGGCATTTGGCGGCGGCTCACAATTTATGAATAATGAAGATGGGAAATGGGAACCAATTTTGGAGCGTGCGGTTCAGGTTGGTGTGAATATGTTTGATACGAGCTGGAATTATGGGAACGGAGAAAGTGAAAGACGTTTTAGTGAAATTTTAAATAACTATCGCAATCAGGTTTATGTGTGTACTAAAATGGATGCGAGAGATAGTGAAGAGGCAAAAAATCAATTTACGGGCAGTCTGAATCGATTAAAAATGGATTATGTCGATCTATTGCTGATGCATGCCATTAATGTTAACGATGATGTTTCTGTCATCGAGAACGGAGTCTATAAAGAGATGGTTAAATTTAAAGCGGAGGGTACTGCAAAATTCATAGGCATTTCTGTCATGCTGGAAGAAGATCTTCTTGTAGCCAGATCCCTGATTGAAAATCTGGATATCGATGTGGTGCTGGGAATAATTAACCCGGTAGGACGCTTTGGGAATTGTTCTTCACTTTTGCCACTGGTTAGAGAAAAAAATATTGGATTCCTTTCAATGAAGGCGTTGAGGAATATGGTTGGCGATCAGGTTTCGGCTAAATCGCTTATCTCTTATTCTCTTGATAAGGAGGGTGTAACCGCAGCAGTTATCGGGCACCATGGTCTTGATAAACTGGAAGCAAATATTAATATTGTAGAAGAATATTCATCGGTTTCCGGCATACGAAAAAACTGGGGCGCACTGGAAAGAAAACTTGAAAAATATGCAGAAACTCATACACCTGTCTGGACACTGCCCGGATATCATGATGGTATGTTGGTTTAATTATACACAAGCAAACAATATTATCAGAATCCGGATGTAGAATAGCAAGTCACCCCACCCAGGCCATTAAACCAAAAAAAGCAAGCGTAGCCCAAAACATAATTATGGTCAAAGGCCTGCTAACAAAATCCCTCATAAGTGCCGCGCCGACAAAAAAAGTCCATAGCAACAGGTATGGCAGAAATAACAAACCTACATTATGGCAGCCGGCAGGCCGGGTTTATTTGTTCTGCTTATCCGTTCCATTGATAATCTTGTCTCAGTCATTATAAACAATCATTTAGCCTGAATAATTCACCACAGAGAGCACTGAGTATTTATAAATATAATAAAAACAAATATATACAATGAAATTCAAATCAGATTCAATTAATTATACTAAATGAAATCATATCAGATAAATTAAATAATAACAAGTAATTATCCCTGTGTCCTCTGTGGTTTATGCTATTATAGCCAAAAACTTTACTAACGGATAATGTTTTTATCACGCAGAGACGCCGAGTCGCAAGAGTTTATTATTAAAAGGAGTTATGTTAATGTTGTGTAATTTAACTTATAAATATCTAAAAATAAGTTTTTCTCTGCGTTTTTGCGGCTCTGCGAGAGGTTTTCTTAAGTCACGTATTTAATTCCTTTGATTGCAGCATTGGGCTGCGCTATGAATAGATCAGGTTAGTAAAAATGAAATTTCAGCTAAAAAATAAATAAGAAATTACCTGAAAAAATGAAAATCTTTGTACTATATTGTTGTATTTGTCGCTTGAAATTTGTTATTTATAATTTTACTGTGCTTGACGGTTCATTTTATTTTGTTTGCAGCCCTGTGCTGCGGTATGAATAGATCAGGAAGATTATTACTACATTGAGAAATGGTTAGAGCATGAGTACATATGTCATTGGATTGGATTTTGGTACAAATTCCTGCCGTTCCTTGATTATTGATGTATCGAACGGAAAAGAATTGTCCGGCCATGTATTTCAATATCCTTCCGGTGAGGCAGGCGTAATCCTCGACCCGGCCGATCCAAACCTGGCCCGGCAGAATCCGGCGGATTATATTGAAGGAATAGAAATAACGATAAAAGAGGCAATCAAAACCGCAAAAGAGCAGGATTCATCATTCGAACCGGAGAGAATAATCGGTATCGGGGTAGATGCAACCGGCAGCAGTCCGATGCCTGTCGATAAAGACGGTAAGCCATTATGCTTCACCCCGGAGTTTAAAGATAATCCCGCAGGTATGGTCTGGTTGTGGAAGGATCATACCAGTTTTAAGGAAGCGCACAAGATAACAGAACAGGCAGCTGAATTAAGGCCGGAGTATCTGACAAAGATCGGTGGAACCTATTCTTCGGAGTGGTTCTGGAGTAAAATATGGCATTGCCTAAAAGTTGCACCCGAAGTTTTTGATGCGGCGTATAGTTTTGTGGAAATTTGTGACTGGATACCGGCGATGCTTATTGGAAATACCAGCCCGGATCTCCTGAAACGCAGTGTCTGTGCCGCGGGTCATAAAGCACTATACAGTAAGCGATGGGGCGGACTGCCGGATGTTGATTTCCTGAAGTCATTATCGCCGGGACTGGGTGATTTACGTAATCGTCTTTATAGCCAGGCATACCCGGCGGAAGAAAAAGCAGGAAACCTGTCATCAGAATGGGCGGAGAAGCTAGGTCTGTCAACTGATGTTGCAATTGCTGTCGGAGCATTCGATGCGCATATGGCTGCTGTGGGTGCCGGCATTCAAACCGGTACACTTGTCAAAATATTGGGTACGAGTACTTGTGATGTGATGGTTTGGCCGAATGAAAAGCCCCTGGCAAATATACCCGGTGTCTGTGGAATAGTTGATGGATCGGTAATGGGTGGGTTTTACGGTATCGAGGCAGGACAATCGGCTGTGGGTGATATTTTTCTGTGGTTTGTCAATAATTTTGTATCTGAGAAATATGGCAAAAGTCCCGGCGAAAAATTTAAAACACTGGAGGAAATGGCTGCTAAACAAAAACCCGGGGCAAGTGGTCTGATCGCATTGGACTGGAATAATGGCAACCGCACGATTTTAGTCGATGTACGATTGAGCGGGCTGCTTATTGGTCAAACCCTGCATACTCAATCCTTTGAGATTTACAGGGCGCTGATAGAGGGTACGGCCTTTGGAGCGCTGGCTATAATAGACAGAATTGAAGAAAATGGCGTGTCGATTAATGAAGTGGTTAATTGTGGCGGGCTTGCGGCAAAGAATGCACTATTAATGCAAATTTATGCCGATATCACCGGCCGGCCGATGAAAATATCACGCAGTGAGCAGACATCCGCACTTGGCGCCGGAATATTCGCGGCCGTGGCCGCCGGAAAATCGTCCGGTGGATACGATAATGTGGAAGAAGCACGCGATAAAATGACCGGAGTTGGCAAAGTGTACGAGCCGATTAAAAAAAACCATATCATTTATAAAAAATTATACGAACTTTACAAACAATTGCATGACGGTTTTGGAACAGGAGATTGGCAGGGCAGCATGTATAATGTCATGAAGGATCTTCTTAATATTCGTGACCATGTTCGGGAGGAGAATAAATGATTGAAGATCTGAAAGAACAGGTCTTGCGGGCAAATCTGGATCTTGTTAAGTATCGCCTGGTTACCCTTACCTGGGGCAATGTCAGTGGTATATTACGTGAAAAAGGATTTATTGTTATAAAACCGAGCGGTGTGGACTATAATGAAATGAAAAAGGATGATATGGTAGTTCTTGATATGGATGCCCATGTTATTGAAGGAAAATTGCGACCGTCTTCTGATACACTAACACATATTGAACTTTACAAGGCGTTCCCCGAAATCGGCGGCATTACCCACAGTCACAGCGAATATGCAACCATATGTGCCCAGGCCCGTTATGAAATTCCATGTTTTGGTACCACACATGCGGATCACTTTTACGGACCGGTGCCCGTGACACGGTTTTTAACACAAGAAGAGGTAGATGGTGATTACGAGCTGAATACCGGCAAAGTTATCGTTGAACGATTTAAAAACCTTGATCCTGTTTCGACTCCCGGTATTCTGGTTGCCGGTCACGGACCATTCACCTGGGCTAAGGATGCATTGGACTCCGTAAAAAATAATCTGATACTTGAACGTGTGGCAGCAATGGCCATCGGTTCGTTGCAGCTCAATGCAAAATTAACGCCGATACCGGATTATATACGGGATAAGCATTATAAAAGGAAACATGGTTCCGGTGCCTGCTATGGGCAAAAATAAACAGAATAAAAGTGAAAAAGGTTTTAACTTTGCCAGAACGCCTGATATTGTTTTTGGCGTGGGAACGATCCGGGGAATCGCGGACATTATTCTAAAATATGGTACCCGGGTTATCCTGCTTACCGGATCCAGGTCGTTTAAAAAATCAGATAAATTTGATTTTTTAATTAATTCATTTAAAGAAAAATCCATTCAATATTTTTTAAGAGAAATAAGCGGAGAACCAACACCCGGGAATATTAATTCTATTACCGGAGATTTTAATAACAAGCATGTGGATGTTGTTGTTGCCATAGGTGGCGGGAGTGTGGTCGATGCCGGTAAGGCCGTATCTGGAATGCTTGGTAAGACGGAACCGGTGGAAGAATATCTGGAAAACGTCGGTTTAAAAGCGCATGACGGCTCGAAAATTCCATTTATTGCCGTGCCAACGACATCGGGAACGGGCAGTGAAGCGACAAAGAATGCAGTCCTCAGTCACATAGGTGAACATGGGTATAAAAAATCCCTTAGACATAACAATTTCGTGCCCGATGCAGCCCTCATTGATCCTGAATTATCACTCACATGTCCCTCAGATATAACAGCTGCATGCGGTATGGATGCATTTACGCAATTATTGGAATCGTATGTGTCCACCAACGCTTCTTTAATGACCGATACTCTGGCTTATAATGCGCTAAAAATAATGAAAGATAGTTTAGTTCCGGCGGCTACTTCGGGTTCTCATAACCTGGAGATCCGGTCAGCAATGAGTTATGCGGCACTGCTATCAGGAATTACACTCGCCAATGCGGGTCTGGGAATTGTTCATGGTTTGGCTGCATCCATAGGCAGTTATTATGATGTTCCTCATGGCGTCGTTTGCGGTACATTGGTTGGTGCGGCCACCAGAATTAATATAGAAAATCTGAGGAAAGATAAAGAGGCAAATATCAGCAGTCTTGAAAAATATGCAGAAATTGGAAATCTATTGTCAGGAAATAATTACGAAGATTTGGATCAATGCTGTGATTTTCTGGTTTATCAAATAGAACAATGGATACAGTCACTACAGATTCCCAAACTTAGTGAGTACGGAATTAAGGTTGACGTTGTTGAAAAAATTGTAAATGATACAGGGAGTAAATACAATCATGCAAAACTTGATAAAGAGGATATTAAAAAAATAATCTTAGAAAGAATATAAATTCATTTTTAAACCAAATCCTTTACAGAAGATTATATCTTTGATCTGAAATAGCCGGATATCAGAGCTGCGGTTGTTACTAAAAAGAAGACGATAAGATCAATTCTTAAACCCGAAATCATAGACGGAATGATTTCTGCCAATGAGGCGACAAACAGAATAATACCAATTATTGATATGAAAATAATTTCCTTTCCCGGCGGCTTTTTCGAGAGGATTCCGGTCAATACCATCGGTGCCAGGATTGCCGTTCCGGCAAAACTCACCCGGGCAAGAAGTACCAATTGATCACCGCTAATCACTGAAAATATAAGAGCACAGATTCCGAAAAACAATATCGCAAGGCGGGTGACAATCATAACATTTTTTTCGTCACCTTTCAGGAGGGAGCGCAATTCTGTTCCCAGAGCAAAAATCTGAGAATCGGCTGTTGATATTGCGGCCGCCAGAAGACCAATTACCACCAGGGCTGCAATGATATCGAGTTGTTCAAATAAAAGAACATTTGACAAAAATTCACTTGTCGGTGCATCTGGGTATTTTATTCCACCATACATACCGATAAAGGCGGTTGCCAGAATGATTAAAAAAGTAAAAACCCCCATCGAAACCGCCATCCGGTTCATTTTACTACGACTTTTCATGATCATCAGACGGGTTGTCACCTGGGGTTGAGTAACCGGCATCATGACAATCGCTATCAGCGAGGCCAGCAGAAACTGGAAAGTAAATAATCCTTTCGGTCCTGGCACAGAGAGTAAACCAGGATTGGATTGCTTGATTTGCTCAAACATAGCCGCTATGCCGCCAACTCTGTCGATACAGACGATCGCTATAATCCAAATCGCTGAGAGAAGTATTACCGCTTGCAATGCATCACTGTAAATGATTGCCCGCAATCCCCCTAACTCGCTGTAAAGCAGCATGATTACGACAATGGCCGCAGACCAGCCCCAGGCGGGGAGAAGTTCAGGAAATATGGCACTGAAAAAAATGGAAATTCCTCTGATTTGAATCGAGACATAGGGCACTAAAAATAAAAAAACACCGATGAAAAATACGTAACCGGCCCAGGAGGAATTATAACACCCGGACATTAAGCCCGAAACACCCTTATAACCCATCGATTCGCCTCTATTTCGAATCTTGTTGCCGAACCAGATGATAAAAAAGAACATAACCCCGTCGGATACGGCCAAAAAGATCCAGGCGCCAACACCGTGTTTCCTGAAAAAGTCCGGCATTCCCATAAAAGTAAAAGTACTGAATAATGTAGCGGCAAATGTCAGTAATCCTATGAAAGAGCCGATATTGGAACCGGCAAAAATATACTCGTCTGCTGTATTCGCTTTTTTAAACGAGCGGTAAGAAAAAAGGGCCAATGCCAGTAACCAAAAACCTGCAA
>CAYULK010000165.1:0-7270 GCA_964445625.1 uncultured Calditrichota bacterium | reverse complement strand
GGCATATGCGAAATCTTTCGAGTCCTTAAGTTAACGCTTATGGGATGAAAGGGGGGGGTCAGTAAAAATCTTTTTATTGCAGCTTTACTGCGTTATGAATTGATCGGCTATTCATAATTCACAAAGATGGTTTTATAAAGTGGAAAAAATAATCTTACATGTCGACATGGATGCATTCTTTGCAGCGGTTGAGCAGCGTAATCATCCGGAATATAGTGGAAAACCTCTCATCGTCGGTGCAGATCCGCAGGGTGGTAAAGGTCGAGGAGTGGTCTCTACCTGCTCATACGAAGCCAGAAAATTTGGCGTGCATTCTGCTATGCCGGTATCGCGAGCTTATAAGTTATGCCCGCAAGGTATCTTTGTGCCTCCCAATGGACATCTGTATTCACAGGTAAGCAAAGATATATTTAAGATATTTTTTGAGTTTACGGATCTTGTGGAGCCGCTATCAATCGATGAAGCATTTCTGGATATCAGTGGTAGTATGAATTTGTTTAAATCCAAAGAGGATATCGGAAAGAAGTTAAAGAATAGAATTTATGAAGACCAGAGGATCACAGGCTCGGCCGGAATTGCACCAAATAAATTTCTGGCCAAAATTGCCTCAGAAATTAAAAAACCGGATGGATTGGTCATTGTCGAACCAAATGATGTTACCGGTTTTTTATATCCGCTTCATGTCTCCCGGATGTGGGGCGCCGGAAAGAAGACCATCATTAAACTTGAAAATGCCGGAATTCATACAATCGGCGATCTGGCTGCTTTACCGCTGGATGTTCTGGAATCGAAATTCGGAAAACTGGGCACACATTTCTATCATTTGGCCAAAGGCGAGGATAACCGTGATGTGGTTCCTGATCATGGCGTCAAATCGGTTAGTAATGAGATTACTTTTTCACATGATATAAGAAATGAAGAACAAATAAATAAAACCTTATTACAACTGTCAGAGAAGGTTGCCTATCGTCTGAGACAGAAAAATCTAAAAGGCAGGACTATTCATCTGAAATTGCGGTATGAGGGATTTGAGACACTCACACGTAACCGCACTTTAAAAAATCATACTGCAAATACTGAGGTGATTTATAAGACAATCATGGAGTTATTTAAGAAAGCATATCAAACATATAGAAAAGTACGGTTATTAGGTGTTGGCGTAAGTGGATTTACGGGTGAGTCTGACAGCCAACTATCAATGTTTGAAGAACATGGTAATGATGAATCCCGGTTGGATGTTGTGGCAGATCTGATAAAATCCCGGTTCGGGCGCAGCAGTATTACCCGTGCTGAAGGATTAAAATCAAACAAACCTGATGGATCTGAATTAAATTGAATCAAAAATTCCTAAAGAGTTCGAAATTAGTTAGTATTTGCTTCATTTTTATACTGCTAAATAAGGGTAGTTCCTCTACTTTGCATCATGAGAATTATTTTCAGCAATATGTAAGATATCATATTGATGTTTCTCTGGATATTGACGCCAATCTTTTAAGAGCCGAAGAAAAACTTCTCTATGTGAATAATTCGCCGGACAGTTTATCTGTGTTGTTTTTTTACCTGTATATAAACAAGTATCGCCGCCACTCCCTTATGTTTCCGGATCAGACTGAAGATCGCGGTTGGCTGGAAATAATCGATATTGTGGAGAATGATACGATAAAAAATGTGTTCTCCATTGATCATACTCTCATGAAGGTAGAACTTGCTAAACCGGTTTTTCCAGGTGATTCCGTAAAATTAACATTCAGTTTTCATGTCAAGCTACCACCGGCGGCAGGAAGATATGGCTACCAGGGTTTACATTATGATGTGGGTAACTGGTATGTGACGCCCGTTGTCTATGACCGGGCCGGCTGGCATCTGCATCAACATCTGGATAATGAATTTTATCAGGAATGGGGTGATTTCGATGTAACAATTCGTGTCCCGCCGGGTTTCAGGGTAGGTGCGACCGGTAATCTGCAGAATGCATCAGAAGTATTATCTCTTTTGGATGACAGTAATCCCGGGTGGATGCGTGCAGACTACTCAGATACAATGCTAATTTCCTGGGAATTCCAAGCTGAAAAGGTCCATGATTTTGCCTGGACTACAGATCCGACATATGAATTATTACAGGCGGAGTGGGATGGCATAACACTGAATGTATTGGTAATGGACTATAATGTCGAGAGCTGGAGGCCGGTAACGGAATGGGGAGTAGAGGCATTAAAGTATCTTTCAGAGCATTATGGCCGCTATCCCTATGACCAGCTGACTATTGCTGACACATATATCACAGCAGGCGGTATAGAATATCCTCAGCTAGTCATGATAAATGATTTTATCAATCCGGATTATGAACAGGGTGAATTCAGAGCTGTGATTATTCACGAAATGGCTCACAACTGGTTCTATGGATTATTGGCCAATAACCAGATTGAACATGAGTGGTTGGATGAAGGATTCACCACATTTGCTGAAATAAAAACGATGGAGACCATTTTTGGTGTTGACGGAAATATGGATCCTGGTGATCGGGGCTGGCTCTTTAATAAGTTCGGTTATCATCGTGATAACCGACGTGAGCAGGCGTATAGCTATCTGAGTTTAACAAAGAGAAATCTGATCAATGATCCGATCGATCTGCACTCTGATTATTTAGACTCCGGAGGATACATTCTCCAATATTCCAAAATGGCAAACGTTTTGTTTATGCTTGAATATACTCTCGGTGACAGTCTGTTTAATCTCGGGATGAAAAATTATTTTGATATCTGGTGTTTCCGGCATCCATATCCCGATGATTTTATTGCCGCGATGGAGAAAACTTCCGGTCGTGATCTTGACTGGTTCTTTGATCAGTGGTTGCGAACCAATCGTAAACTTGATTATGCGCTGGACGATATTGACACTGAAAAAGTTTTGACGGCTAGTGGTGAAGAATTTGAAAGTATGATAGGATTTAAAAGAAATGAAAAAATTTTCATGCCGGTAAATTTCAGTGTTTATTTTACTGATGGCACAGAAAAAAAATATCATATCCCGCTAGATAATTATTCCGGCTATTCAGATCGAGAGAGCTTACCTTACTGGCATTTTAGCAGTAAACAACATAGTGTACGCATCCGTCATACAAATCCAATCGATTATGTTGCTATTGATCCCGAAATTAAATTGCTCGATATCAACCGGTTGAATAATAACTCCGGATTTATTCCACCAATGGAATGGCAATTTATGCGCGCTCAGGGTGTATCACCGCCTCTCCAGAAGTATATCTGGGAAATATGGCCGCTTGTGTTTTATAACGATATCGATAAAATAAAGATAGGTACTAATCTTAAGGGTTCTTTTTTAAATACGGACCACAGGATACATTTTAATTTTTGGTATAAAACAGCTACCAATCGGTTGGATTTTGATTTTGATTATGTGACACCGGTAAACTGGCTGGGAAAAATGTCTGATCTCGAACTGAGAATTTTTACTCTTGACGGCAGACAGGGTGGAAATATCGGTATTGCCCATCAATTACCACGAAGCGGTAGCCCCGATATTGTCATGCGCCTCGGTCTGGCCAATCATTTGATGTTTGATGATGAATATTTGATGAATATCTGGGGCAGGGGGCAGGTAAATTCCATCTATTTATCATGGGATTATGCAACCAGTTATCGGGGATGGAATCCGAAACAGAATTTTTCAATTTATTTTCATAGTTCCATTATGGGTAGTGCCTATCAATATTCGCAGGTATATTTTACCGGGAGCCATAAATTTTGGGATGGATTCTCGGATTATGAACTCGATGCAAGATTATTTGCAGGTTATAGCGAAAATGATGTTCCACCACAGCATTTGTTCTATCTGTCAGGAGATAATAGTTGGGGTGAATTTCAACAAATATTTTATCGCAGCCGGGGCTCTCTGCCCTGGCCATGGAAAAGAAATGGTAATTTGTATAAATCCGGCGGCCCGAATGTGAGGGGATACTCTTTATCCGGGTATCAATCATCGCAATATGGTCGACATGCACTGGCATTAAATCTTGATCTTAAAACCGGAAACCCGCTTTATAACTTTTTACCATATTATTTGAGAACGATTTATCCCTATTTTTTCCTCGATATCGGTCATGTCTGGAATGATCATAAAGTTCAGTTTAGTTCCTTCAAAAGTAGTCTGGGTGTTAGTCTGTCCTGGGATTCTGCTGATATATTTGACTATGTTCTCAGTCTTAAAAGAATTCGTATTGATTTCCCGGTCTGGTTGAGTAATCCTGCTGACGGGCAAGATCAATTCGAATACCGTTGGTTAATTCGTTTTGATTTTGAATAAGGTAATAAATATGATGTATTGAATTTAAAGTTGTATTAGGTTAAATTATACTTTCAATTCTGATTGTCAATCCCATGGTAGGAATAATGAAAAAAGTACTGATTGTTGATGACTCTACGGTGATTCGAAAAGCGCTTGTAAAATTTCTTGAAAATTATTCCGTGAATATTATTGGTACCGCGAGTAATGGAACAGATGCGCTGGAGATGTTTTCAAAATATAATCCGGATATTGTTACATTGGATATTACAATGCCCGGTTTTGACGGATTTCATGTCCTTGATAAAATGAGAAAGATGGATGAATCTGTAAAAATAATCGTAATTACTGCTCTTGCCGATAAAGCTACGGGTCTTAAAGCGTTAAAGAAGGGTGCAAAAAGTTACCTTACCAAGCCATTTGGACCCGATAAGTTAAAAGATGCCTTCGACCGCCTGATATAATATACTTCCGACTCGTTCCCAAGTTGTAGTCTATCGTCCTGTGTCTAATTATTTATCCATTCAAAATCCCTGAGTTGTACTTGGGAACCTATTATTTTTATACCACAAACTGAATAAAAATCAAGAATCTTCTCGTATCGCCGAATATCCAAAAGAAAATGGAATTTGGATAAAAAATTTGGACGATTATAATGACAAAGAATACCGGGGCTGGTAATTGTCAGAGATTACTTCTGCTTTTTATATTTCTAATAGTAATTAATCCTTCTCAAAAAATATTTTCACAAAGTTATAATATTGATTTTAATCGGATTGGTATCGAACAGGGACTGTCTCAAAGCTCAGTACAGGCGATCATACAGGATTCGCTGGGTTTTTTATGGTTCGCTACACAGGATGGTTTAAATCAATATGATGGATACAACTTTAAAATATATAAACATGAGACAAATGATTCTTTGTCCCTTTCCGATGATTGGATAAGTGCACTATGCATTGATCAAGCCGGGAATTTATGGATTGGTACTGCTGGCGGGGGATTAAATAAATATGATAAAAATAAGGGATTATTCAGACAATACAGACATATTGATTCAGTCGCAAATTCCCTGAGTGATGACAGAATCCTATCATTAATATGTGATTCAAAGGGGATACTCTGGATAGGCACAGATGGCGGCGGCTTGAATAAATTTGATGCACAAACTAATACTTTCGAAGTGATGGATCTTGGTTTATATCCGGGTCTGTCTGATAAAGCCCGAATTTCATATGTTTATGAAGATCACCACAACAATATGTGGCTGGGAACAAATGGTAATGGTCTGATCTGTGTGAAGCGCGATGGAAATATCCGTACATTTTCTCATGATTCCGGCAATAAAAAATCGATCAGCAGTAACCAGGTGTTGACTGTTTATGAAGACCGATCCCATGTTTTGTGGATTGGAACGGATCAGGGTTTAAACAGCCTCTCTCCGGAAAGCAATGCTTTTCACCGGTATATACCTGATCCGGATGATCCCTACAGCATATCAGATCAGGTCATATATGATATTTATGAGGATCAGAATAGCATTGTATGGATTGCGACGGACGGCGGTTTGAATTTATATGATGTCGAAAATAATAAATTTCGGACATTACAAAATGAATCCTCTAATACATATAGTCTCAGTAATGATCTTGTAAGATGTATATATGCTGAAAAATCCGGTACAATATGGGTGGGTACTTATGGTGGTGGGCTGAATCAATATAATTGGCGAAAACATCGTTTCAATCATTATCGACAGATGACAGGTGATCCAAACAGTCTGCATGATAATACCGTTTGGACCTTACAAGAGGATGATAAGAAAAATCTATGGATTGGAACAAATAAAGGCGTGGCCTGCATCGATCGTAAAAAACACAGCATAGAAATATTCCAGAATGATATCCGTAATGCAAACAGTCTGAGTGATGATATTGTTCGCGTAGTATACAAAGATCACCGTGGCACCCTGTGGTTTGGTACGAATAATGGTGGATTAAACAGATATAATCCTAAAACCCGGACATTTGAACGATTTGAGCATAATACTGCAAATAATGAAAGCATCAGCAGCAATACCGTCCGTGCTATTTTTGAAGATAAGGCAAATACATTATGGGTAGGTACCTGGTCCGGGTTGGATAAGTTTAATCATGGATCGAAGACGTTTACGCATTATAAAAGTGATCTGCAGAATCCAAATACCGTTAGTGATGATCGTATCCGATGTCTGACTCAAGATAGGTCAGGAACACTCTGGGTGGGGACGTATGGTGGTCTGAATAAATTTGACCGGAAAACGGGGAACTTTATTCATTTTTTAAGTAATCCCGATGATAAAAAGTCGCTTAGCCATGATCGGGTATTAACTCTGCACTGTGATGCCCAAAATATTCTATGGATCGGTACTTATGGTGGTGGATTGAATCGTTTTGATCCCGAAACAAATACATTTACGCATTATACGGAAGAAGATGGATTGGCCAATAATGCAATTTATGGCATCCTGGAAGATGAGTATGAGAACTTATGGTTAAGCACGAACCGGGGGCTATCGCGCTTTAATAAGAAAACCGGTGAATTTAAAAATTATGATATTAATGATGGATTACAGAGCAATGAATTCAACGGTGGTGCCTACTATAAAAACGATGAAGGTGAAATGTTTTTTGGCGGCATTAATGGGTTTAATAGTTTTATACCCGATGAAATCACTGAGAATACGTTTATTCCTCCGGTGGTAGTGACCTCTTTTAAAATTTTTGATAAAGAAGTATTTCTTGGTCAGGATATTTCGTCGGTCAGGAAGATCGAACTATCATATAAGCAGAATTTCTTTTCATTTGAATTTGCAGCTCTTGATTTTACTAATCCTGAAAAAAACCAATTCGCGTATATTCTTGAAGGATTTGATCCTGACTGGAATCAGGCTGGTACACGCAGATTTGCCAATTATACAAATCTGGAT
>CAYULK010000164.1:0-7305 GCA_964445625.1 uncultured Calditrichota bacterium | reverse complement strand
GTTGCATTGCCCTCTTAAGGCGCATGGCGCGGATAAATTGTCCCGGTGTCTGACCGGTCAGCGCAAGTATTTTACGATAAAACTGGCGCCGGCTCAAAGCCAGGTCATTTTGTAAAGCCTCAGCAGTGAAATCGGGATCGTTCATTTTTTCTTCAATAATATCACGCATCTGTTTAATAAACACATCATCCATGGAATCGGCAAATATATCCGATGGTTCAATCAGAAATTCCTTTTTAAATTTCTCTCTCATAGTCTGCCGTGAAGTGATCATGTTTTTGATGCGGATTACCAGTTCTCCGGCCTTAAAAGGTTTGGTCAGAAAATCATCAGCGCCGGTTTTCAGACCTGCCATTTTTGCTTCGTCCGTACTTTTCGCGGTGAGTAATATGACCGGAATATAACTGGTCAAAGGGTCTTTTTTTATTCCGGCACATAATTCATTTCCATCCATTTCCGGCATCATGATATCACTAACAATCAGGTCCGGCAACAGTTCGCGCGCTTTTTCAAGACCTTTCCGGCCGTTATCGGTTTCTATGACCTGATAATCAGTGTCCAGGTGCGTGCGGATGTGGTCGCGCAATTCAGCATTATCTTCTACGATCAAAACCAGCGGCTTTTCCTCAGTTGGCTTATTCTGTATTTTCGCCGGCCGGTGCTCCACCTCAAAATTAAAGTCCGCCAAATCCATATCGGGCAGGGCACCGGGTTCACTTTCCGTGCTGACCTTTTCCATTATCTCGGAAGAATGCAGATGCGTTTTTCCCAGGGGTATAATGATGTCAAATTCCGTACCCTGTCCCGGTTCGCTGACAACATAAATTTCACCATGATGCAATTCAATAAGTTCTTTAGTCAAGGCGAGACCGATACCGCTCCCGCCGAAACTGTCAATATATGACACATCACCCTGCGAAAACCGGTCAAATATGTATGGCAATTGCTCATTAGAGATACCGACACCGGTATCATGTATACTCACTTCAACAGCACCTTCGGGATATTTATCCGGATCTGTTTTATATTTATTTACCGCGACGGATATGTGTCCTTCTTCCGGCGTGAATTTAAAGGCGTTTGTAATGAGATTATACAGTATATTTTCCATTTTGTCCCGGTCAAAATAAACCTGGTAATTTTCCTGCGGTTCCAGATACTGCAGATGTATATGACGGCTTTCCGCCAGCGATGAAAACATATTTACGATGGTCTTAAGCAATGAAGACAGGTTTTGTAGTGCGGCCTGTAATTTCATACTGCCATCTTCTAATTTAGACAAGTCCAGCATCTGGTTGATCAGATTAAGTAATCGTCTGGCATTACGCAGAATCAGGCGGTGCGCCTTCTGAGCTTCTCCTTTGTTGGATTTATGAAGCATCTCCTCAGTTGGACCGATGATCAATGTCAACGGCGTGCGAAATTCGTGTGAGATATTGGCATAAAAGCGGGATTTGAGGCTATTCATCTCCCGCAGTTTTTCCGACTGTTCGTTTAGCTGAATATTTTTAATCCTGATCTCTTCTGTCCGATCAAGTACAATCTTTTCAAGATCCCGTTTTTCCCTTTCAAGCTGATAAGAGCGAATCCGGATCAGGCCGATGATCGATCCGAATATTAAAATTCCGTATATGACATATGCGATTAATGTTCTATACCAGGGTGGCAGGATCTCAAAATCATAACTTCCCTCCACGCTGATCCGGTCATATATGTTTTTGGCACGAACGCGGAACATATATTTGCCTTCAGGAATATTTGTATATATGGCCTGAGTCTCTGCTGTCCAGCCGGACCATTTTTTATCAAAACCCTCAAGATAATGCTGATAAAGATTTGCTTTATGGTCATCAAAACTCGGCGCGGCATATTCAAACCGCATGGCATTAAATTGATAAGCCATTTGCGGCAACTTATAACTATCAGTTTTACCTGTTCCGGGTGATGAATATCCGGCAAAAATCAGTGAATCCTCATTAATATATATATTACGAACAAGTGCTTCATACCTGAATGAATAGTCTTTCGTCATATTCATGTCATAACGGACAACACCGTCGGAGCCTCCGAACCAAATAATACCCGGTTGTAAGGGATCGGGGTATATGGCATAAATTACAGATTTCTTTAAGGGCAGGAAGGGAATATGATTCCAGCGGTAACTGCCATTAATGTCCTGCAAAGCAACTCCGAGTTCAAACCGGTTTTCAGTTGCGGTTGCCATCCAGACATTTCCCTCCCTGTCCCCTACCAATCGCTGAATGGATCTCTTTTCTTTATTAAAATTCCCGCCAAAGGAAGAATCGGGAACAAACCGCCGGTGGCTTTCCGAAAATCTGTAGAGTCCTGCGCCGGTTCCAAAAATGACCTTACCTCTGAGTGAAAAAACATAATACTGAACCGATTCGGGCAGCCCGTTATTGTGATCAAAATATTCGATTTGCGGATAGAGGAGCGAATCTTTCCGGGATGCTTTTGAAGAATAATTAAATCTGCAGATCTCCATCTTGCTGGTTCCCAGCCAAAGGTTTCCCTTTTCTGTTTCCACGATATAGCGGATCGGACCATTTTCAAGTTCTATTTTTCCCAAATCCAGCCAGTTTTTACCTTTTCTTTGCAGAAAGGCAAACCCATCGGGTAAGCCCAGATATATAATATTGGGATCAATTTTCGACTGTGCCAGTGAATATGCCTGATAATTACTGATATGATTTAATTTTTCACCGGTGATTTCATAAATCCCAAGGCCGTCTACGGAAAACAGTACCGAATTCTCAATGGATAACAATCCCCAGACTTGCGAAGTGATATTATACATATTTTCAAAGCGGGCATTTGCTTTTGCTCCGGGTGTCTCGTTTAATGCATACAGGCCCTGGTGTGAAGTTATATATAATCTGCCGCCGTATCTTGCGATAAACTCGGCAGTGCCCTTTAAGCCCGATCGATCACCAAAATAAGTAAGCGGCGCCGGAAATTGGACCCGGCTCAGTCCATTGTCCAGAGCCAGCCACAATCCATCCTGGTCATCATAATACATATTCCATACTTTGTTGTCGTTTATGCCCAGTTCCCGGTCAAGAATTTTGATTAACCTGCCTTTTTCATCAATTATAGCCACTCCGCCATTAAGCGTCGCCAGGGCATAGAAATGGTCCGGTAAAGCTGTACCGGCGTATAGTTTGTTTTCCGATAAAAATTTATCTGCATCGGTATAAAATGGTACGGAGGAATGCCCATCATAGATAAAAAAGCCATGGCTACGAGTACCGATCAGGATCTCATTTTTTCCCATGGGAATCATGGCATAAATCCGTTTGTCAGCATAAAATTCACCGTTTCTGACAAGTTGCAGCGAATCGCCAATCATTTGCATCAAGCCCACATCATACTGGCGAATATATAATGTGTCCCTGATAAAGAATGATAAATGGAATAAGGTCTCCGGTTTCCATACCTTTATTTTACCATTAGTATAAAGGAATAATGCCGGTTTTGACTGAAAATATACACCCTGTGAGGTCGCATAGGTTTTCCATACATCCCGAAAATTTCTGTCTGCTTCCGCAACCTGTTCAGATAGTCCGGCGTATCTGAGTTGACCTGACGAATCCGGATACAGGTAGCCAAAATAATTATGACCGCCAACATAAATCCATCCGTCTTTACCGGTGGCCAGGGATCGCACGATATCCGGGGTCGTGGTAGGGATAAATCTCCAGGTCACACCATCGTACTCAAGAACGCCATGGGTATTGCCAAAATACATCACACCGCGATGGTCCTGTGTGGCAGCCCAGTTTTGTTCATGTTCCCGGTAATCCTTATGGCTGTAATTGCTGATAGCAGGTGAGCCGAGATCTGTAAATTGAGTCTGACCTGCAGCCAGAGAAATAAAAAGGTATAAATATATATTTAAAAGAAGGGTCTTCATCTGAATTCTCGTATATATCTTGCCGTTGCCTGACATATGCCGAATAACTGAGATTATTCCGCATCCTTACCATGTTTCACCCGGATAATACGCGGTGATGAAACTCTGACATATATCTGAAAGACTGTTAAATATTGTATAAAATAATGTAATAAAAGTTAATTATCAAATGCCATTTTGCAATAATTTCGTTATCAGGCCTCTGATGTCAACCTGTAGATATTGTATTTCAGCCTACGAACTGTATTCAGATCTCTACTTATTTTACTTTCAGAAATTTCGGGAAAGAGATGCTTGAAGATAAGGAAAAAATAGAGGTACTTTTAAATTATTTGACCAGAACCATTCTTCGTATCTTTCTGAAAACATCCGTTTCAATCATGTAGAAATAGATGCCACTTGAATAACGGGTTGCATCAAATTTCACTGAATGAAAACCGGCAGGCCTGTTTTCATCTACCAAAGTGACAACTTTTTGTCCTAATAAATTATACACGATTATCCTCACATCACCGGACCTGACCATGTCATAACGAATAGTCGTTACCGGATTGAAGGGATTGGGGTAATTCTGGTGTAAAGCATATGCGATGGGAATTTCTGTCAAAATGTCGTCAATTGTAAGCAAGGGCGGCGTAATGAAAGAAAAAGTATCGGCACCGGTCACAGTAAAATCACCATCTGACACCAGGACAATCCATTTGTATTCACTAGCAAAATCTAACAGACCGGTTCCATAGAAGTTTGCTGTTGTGTCTCCTGAACTGACCAGAGTTGAATCGAAGGCATCCCCGAAAATTTGCAAAGTATAAAAAAGTGTATCGCCATCAACATCAAAAGCCGGATGCCATTTAAAAGAGATATCATCTATTGAAGTCACCGTATCACCTTTCGCAGGTGATATTAAAGCACCGGGAACCGGAGCATCATTTATATTCTCAACAGTAAGTATGAAAGTATCGCTAACAGAAGCATAATTATAATCACTTGCGGTGACGATTACTTCAACTTCACCAAAATAATCGGCCTCCGGTGTGGCACTCAGGGTATCTCCGGAAATCGACAGTGTCAGTTCCTCTGGTCCGGCGGCTGAAAAAATAAGGCTGTCATCGTCCACATCGCTAAAAACAGTATTCAATCCGGCTACCAATATATTATTTTCACTGTCTTCCGGGATGGTCTGATCAGCAATTGGATTTACAACTACAGGCGGATCATTTAAATTAGGATTTGTCATTAGCCATGGATCAAAATTAATGGCGCCATAACTGCCATTTTCATCATCATCATAAACGTGTAAATCAATATTTGGGCCGTCAGTGTAATACCAATAATTATTATAGGCATTAATTGCATTCGCCGTGGTATTATAAACCTGGAAATTACCATTATCATTGTCAAGAAAGGCATTATTTCCTTTATCTGATACGGTGTTATTACCAAGATTTGGATTACTACTGTTTGAGATGTAGACCCCGAAACTATTATTATTTATGATCCTGTTTTGACGAAAGGATGGAGAGCAAGCGTTAGTCCAAATACCATAATTCCCGCTATATTCACTTATGCTATTATTGAAATGACCAGAATCGGTGCCAAAATAATAGATGTTTGCATCAGCATCTCCGGCTGTATTACCGCCATAGCGGATACGGCAGTAATCAAAATTACCAATCCCTAAATAACCAGCAGTGCCATTTAAATAGATACCACGCCAGTCCCCCGGCGCCGCTGTGGTAGCAGAGCTATCACCATTTGTGTCTCCGCCATATTCATCATCATTAAGGGAAGTAAAAACAACACTGTCTCCTTGAGCGCCACTAACTGTTAATGTGCCGTTTACCGATAATTGTCCTGTCATTTCCGCCTTAATCAACGTTCCTGCCGGTATGGTTAAAGTTTGGTGCCAATTGACTAATACATTTCCTATCAAAATAATGGGGAATTCCGCTGAACCATTTGTCCAGGTTTGACCTGCTGTTACTGTTCCTGCCAAACCAAAACCATTAACACCATTGCCGCTGCCCGTATTGCCTGAACAGCCGGTCAGGCCGGTGGAGGTTACATGGCCGCCATACGATCCGTTGTTATAAAATTCATTATTGGTGGCGGATAAATATGAATTTGTGGCGCCGGTCATGCCAAAACCGTAACGTCCGTTATCTGAAAAAGTATTGCCTGAAATGGTCAATGTGCCGTTGTTGTCATGATAATAACCATCAACTGCATTATTTAATAATTCACTCTGATTCATCTGGAGAGTGCTGTTATAAGCCCTAAGACCATGATTGCTGCTATATTCAGTTATGCTATTATTGAAATGACCAGGATCGGTGCCAAAATAATAGATGTTTGCATCAGCATCTCCGGCTGTATTACCGCCATAGCGGATACGGCAGTAATCAAAATTACCAATCCCTAAATAACCAGCAGTGCCATTTAAATAGATACCACGCCAGTCTCCCGGGTCAGGATTTCCATCAGATAAAGGTGATATCTCACCATAACTGTCATCATCCCGGGATGTAATTATGATAGAATCAGAAGCGGTTCCATTAGCATTAATTATCCCATAGCAGGTTAATTGAGTTCCCGGGTAGAATTTCAGAACTGCGCCTGAGTCAATAGTTAGAACAGCATGCCAAGTTACTGTAATATTGCCAATAACAATATAAGTCGAATCTGAATGCAACGTCCCTGAAACATTGCCGCTGATTTCCTGGTAAGCATATACTTTATTGAAGACAAACAGGAGAACAAATATAATGCATGAGGTAATAAATCTATTTTTCATGATACCTCCCCAAAGTGTGCATTCACCTGAAAAATATTATACATTAATAAAGAATTGATTGCTAATGGTAAATTCTGCGATATGCGCGTTCAGTATTATACGTAATATAATAAAAAGTTAAGTGTTGTAAATCACTTTTACAAGAATTAATTTAGATTCGACTTCAATACATTCGCTATCTTAATGCCGGCTTAGTGCTGAAGGACTTCGTCCACGGTTACCTGAGTTCCCTCGATTCTGGGAGATATTACTGCCTCGCGCGTCATTGCCATTACCGCCCCGGAAGAAGTCCTCTATTTACCCTGCGCTCTTATTATGGGCTTCTGCAAGTATCTATCTATTTCCAGTGCTTTTTCAAAATAGGTTATTCCTTTTTTCAGGTCATCCGGCATTCGTTTGTTAAGGTGATAGCGACCTTTCAGATTTATTAATAATATCCAGTTTGCGAAATATTTGTTTAGTTTGTATGTTAACTAAATCACATAGATGATTTTATTCTAAAAATAGAGATCCTTGGAAATTGGATTTGAGTGTTGGATATTGGATGTTGAAAAGGGGAGAACGCCGGTTTTGTTGT
>CAYULK010000163.1:0-7378 GCA_964445625.1 uncultured Calditrichota bacterium | reverse complement strand
ATACCGGGAAACTTGTATTTACCATCACCGACGGTACAATTTTACTAAACTCCGTACTCACCGGTAATGCCTGGCTGCTTAAGCAGGGTGAAAAGCAGGAAATACGCCCAAAATTCGGATTTAAGGTTAACAATGTCACTGCCGGCCGGGGATTTCACTGGCAAAAACTTATTGACGTCTATTTACCGGGGATGATAGAAATAACCATGATCAATGGATATCTTGTTTTGATCAATGAACTTTCTCTTGAGGAATACCTGATGTGCGTGGCCACGTCTGAAATGGGCGCCAGGTGTCCAAAAACCTTAATTGAAGCACAGACGATTGTTGCCCGTTCATGGATGCTGGCCAATGTCGAACAGAAACACGTTGATATGGGTATGGATGTCTGTAATGATGATTGTTGCCAGAGGTATCAGGGAAATGGAAACCTGACACAACATTCTATCGATGGCGCGTTCACCACACATGGCCAGGTTCTCACCTATCAGGATGAAATGTGTGATGCCCGTTATTCAAAAAGCTGTGGTGGTATTATGGAATCCTTTGTCACTATATGGGGTGGACAGGAACTGCCTTATCTTCAAAATTTGCCGGATAGATCTGATAAAGACCGGTTACCAGCCAAAGTAATCCATGATGAAAAAACTGCAATAAAATGGATTGACGACCAACCTTTTTCATTTTGCAGCCCGGAAACAGTGCCGGAAGAGTCACTCCCTGATTATTTAGGCAATGTGGATGAAGGCGGGAAATATTATCGTTGGCAGGTTACTTATTCACAAAAGGAATTTTGTGATCTTCTGAATAAAAAACTGAATATAGACGCTTCATACATCTCCGGGTTGAAACCTTTATCACGTGGCGGCTCAGGTAGAATAGTTGATCTGCAAATTGACTATGTAAAAAGTGCTGGACAAAATGCACAAATTTCACTAAATCGCGATGTTGCGATCAGGCATACCCTGAGTGCGGAATTTTTATATAGTTCATGCATTTATTTTGAATTTATAAGAGATGCCCGGAATGTAATAACACATATAAATATTCATGGCGCCGGTTGGGGACACGGTGTCGGATTATGCCAGATTGGTGCGCTTGGTATGTCCCTAAAAGGATATTCCAGTCCGGATATATTGGCCCATTATTATCCTGGCAGCCAATTGGAAAAGATATATTAGTCGCGGGAAGGTATTGCAATAAGCGATAGGCAGTAAGAGAAAAGTAAGAATATTGAATGTTGAATTTCGAAGTGGAAAGTCCATATATACTTAAACCTGTTATCCTTTTAGCCTTTTAGCCTTATTTGTAATGATCAGGGACTCAGGCTCTATCATTAAAAGAGGTAATTATGAACAAAAAAGAACGATCCGGATGGTGGTGGGTTCCTTCACTGTATTATGCAGAGGGTATTCCCTATAACATTGCCATGATTATTTCTGTAGTCATGTATAAGACCATGGGAATCTCGAATACAGCCATTGCATTCTGGACCAGTATATTATATCTTCCCTGGATTTTAAAGCCAATCTGGAGTCCGTTTGTTGATGTCATTTCAACAAAGCGCAACTGGATTATCTGGATGCAGCTCATACTTGCCGTGACATTTTTTGGCATCGCCGCCACAATCGGATTGCCCTGGTATTTTCCTCTGACTATCTCAATTCTCTGGATTGTCGCCTTTGCTTCCGCTACCCATGATATTGCTGCCGATGGATTTTATATGATGGGCCTGGATGAACATCAGCAAGCTTGGTATGTCGGTATCCGGAGTACTTTTTACAGATTTGCCACTATAACAGCCATGGGTCTGATCGTTATGTTGGCCGGTTTTATTGAGGCAAATACAGGACTTGAACCGGTCGGAATAAATGTAAAAGCCGTACCTTATACATCCATTGGCAAAGAATTCAATCCGGATAGTCTTCTTATTACTGCACAACCGGGCAAACCAAAAATATTGATATATCCGTCTGAGGTTCAAATTCCGCTCTACGATGAAAATATATCGCAGCGCGACTCCACCATACTATTCTTTGCTCTATCTGCGCCCCCTGATCCTGATCAGACTATCGTCGTTAATTTCGGACGAAAAGAGGGTAGTAAGGATATATCACTCGACGGACCCGGTCGTTTTGAATTTAATGACAAAAATTGGAATATTCCTGTCAAAACAAATGTAAAATCAGATCACCGTTTACAGGAAGAGGCGGAAGCTAAATTTGAAGCTACGGCCGGAAATACACCGTTTAGCTGGGCAGTTTCTTTCAGCGTATTAGGTTTTATGCTGTTAGCTTTCGCTTTATACCACAAGTTCGCTCTTCCCCATCCTGTGGATACTACCTCTGGCAATACCAGAGATATTTTTAAATCCTATGGAGATATTTTTATTTCATTTTTCAAAAAAGAAGGAATTGTTCCCGGTATTTTGTTTCTGCTACTTTATCGTATGGCTGAATCTCAACTGGTAAAACTGGCATCCCCTTTTCTGCTCGATTCACAGGAAGTTGGCGGTTTGGCTTTAACCACAGCACAGGTCGGATTTGTTTACGGCACTATTGGCATTATTGCCCTCCTGATCGGCGGATTACTCGGCGGATTTCTTGCCGCAAGATATGGATTAAAAAAATGGATTTGGTGGATGGCCATCGGAATAAATCTTCCGAACCTGGTTTATGTATTTATGTCCTACGTCCTTCCTGACAGTCTGTTCATTGTCACCATTTGCGTGGCGGTTGAACAGTTTGGATACGGCTTTGGATTTACCGGATATATGTTATATATGATCTATCTCTCGGAAGGCAAATATAAAACGTCTCACTTTGCGCTTACGACAGCTTTTATGGCATTTGGCATGATGATTCCGGGCATGATCAGTGGCTATATTCAGGAATTTTTGGGATACCAGCATTTCTTTATCTGGGTAATGATTGCTACCATCCCATCATTTATCGTTCTAATGTTCATTAAACTGGATCCGAAGTTTGGCATGAAAAAAGAAGAAAAATAAATCACAGATTCAGGGAAGAGACCCTGAAACTAGTTCAGCATGACAATTCAAGACTGTTTCTAATAATCGACCAGCTCGAAAATACCCACATCATATCCAGGAATTATTACTTCTATCTCTTCGCTTATCTGATATTCCTGACCTGACTCGACATTCTTGAGTATTTTCCGGTCTTCCAGATATGGATAATATCTCAATAGACTATGATTACGCTCGTACTCTGAATTATTAACCACGATCAGCATTTTCCACTTCTGTCCGGCCCTCTGCTGTAAAAGCATCACGTGTATCTTCCGTAAATCCTCCCGGAAAATCACACCGGATTTCACCATGATGCTTGCCACCGGTCAGGCCAATCTCTGTACCATAATAAATTTGTGGAATACCCCGCATGGTAAGTAGCATTTTGAGAGCCATGATATATCTTTGTAAATCCCGATCAACCAGGTCCATTAGACGCATTACATCATGATTATCTATAAAGGTGACCAGATTGTTCGGATCGGAGTACAGAAAATCTTTTCCTATAAATGAATAAAACTCATTGATATCCTGATCCCGGCCAAAAGCCTCAAATAAACCGAAATCAGTAACTGCAGGTAAATTGGTGTTTAATTCCGATGATAATCTGCTGTTTGCCTGGAAGGGATGATAAAGACCAATATGATTTACCACATGATCCATTATTACTTTTATACCCTTTGCATGCGCTTTATCAACCAGATTATAATAATCCTCATTTGTACCAAATCTGGGATCTATGCGATACAAATCCGTATCGGGAATTTTCTGAATTATGTATGTTTAGCACTTCAATATGCGGAGATGCGGAGGTCACCTCAAGACCGGATAGATCAGACCCATATAACATGAGTTGAACGTTATCATATTTCATATCAACCCACCAGTTTGGCGGGTCGATCCGTGTAATCTGTCCGGCAGAGAGTTGTGAAACGATTATAACTATGATGGGTAGTAAATACTTAAACATATTTACCCAAATTATTCTTAGCGCAACCCTAGGCTGCAATCAAATTGACTCTCCCCCTTTCATCCCCCTCCCTAAATCCGTTTAGGGAGAGGGAAAGAGGGGGTGGATTACAAATCTCAAGTATTACACAAGTTTCTTCCTATATTCACTCGCTATCTCAAGTGCTACCTTAGAATAGTCCGTGTTTTCTGTTATTGTGATCCATTTAATTCTTTCATCTTTGCGAAACCAGGTTAACTGCCGTTTGGCGTATCTTCGCGAATTACGCTTGATCAGTTCAATCATCTCATCGTATGACATATTATCATCAATATACTCAAATACTTCTTTGTAGCCCACGGTATTAAGTGAATTCAGATCTTTAGAGAAACCACTGACTCTTAGATTGGCCACCTCTGCCAGAAAACCCCGATCCAGCATATCATCCACGCGTTGGTTTATCCTATTATACAGGAATTCCCTTTGCGCATTCAAACCGTACATAACCGGAATGAAGTTTGCTTTTTTTGTCTCGGCTTCCTGTAATTGAGACATTTTTTTTCCTGTCTTCAGGAAAACCTCTAACCCTCTCAGGATTCGTTGTTTATCATTTGGTTCTATTTTTTCAGTCAGTTTGGGATCAATTCGTTGTAATTCCTGATATAATTTATCGATACCTTCATTGATAATTCTTTTTCGTAAAGAATGGCGTATTTTTTCATCGCGTATATCAATATTATGTAATCCATCAACCAGAGCACGAACATATAATCCTGATCCACCAACCACTAATGCGACTTTTCCCCGTTCCTGAATCTGATCGATGATCCGGCGTCCAACCTGGCTGAACATACCGGCGCTGAAATATTCATCCGGCCTGAGAAAGTTAATCAGATGATGTGGAATTGCTTCCAGAATATCCCGATCAGGTTTCGCTGTGCCGATATCAAGTCTGCGGTATATCTGCCTTGAATCTGCAGACACAATCTCAACATCGAGAATTTCGGCAATTTTGGTTGATAAATATGTCTTTCCAATGCCGGTAGGACCGACAATCAGGATAACTGCTTTCATTTGATTCTTTTAAATTTCCTGTCTAATTCTTCCAGATCAATGGTAACAATCACAGGTCTGCCATGCGGGCAAAAATAGGGTTCATCACAGGCAAAAAGCTGATCAATAATAGCATGCATCTGTGTTGAATTAAGAACATCACCTGACTTTATTGCATTCTTACAGGAAAATGCGGCTGCCATTTTTTCAAACGGATCAAAGTCTTTACCCTGATTTTCTTTATAATAGTCTATGATATCATGAAGTATCTGCCCTTCCCGGCCAATTTTTACATCAATCGGTAATGCCTCTATCACAATTGTTGTTCCACTGAATACTTTTATAACAAATCCGATTCTCTCGAGCAGGTGCAATATTTCTTTAAAAACCAGGAAATCATCCATAGGGAGCGAAATTGTTTGTGGAAACAACAGATGCTGACCCGCAGCTTGATTTCCCTGACTTAGAACCTTCAGTATCCGTTCATATAGAACACGCTCATGGGCAATATGCTGGTCTATAACAACCAAACCGCTTTTAATTTGTGATAGAATATATCGGTTATGTATCTGCCAGAACTGGACACTGACATCATTCTGAGTATCTTGAAATTTCGGAAGCGATTCATTTTCTGCGTTTTTATCTTCGCTATGGAAATATGCCAGACTTAATTGATTTCCGCTAGCTTTGGACATCATTTTTCTACGGTCGGTAATTTCCCTGGCTATATCTGTGGTATCGATGTCCTGATTAAACCGGGCAAGAAAAGCATCAGATTTATCCGATCCGAACTTTGGAATAATATGGACATCATTAAAAACTTTCTTGAGCGAAGACAGAAAGAAAAAATACAAACTCCGTTCATTTGCAAAACGTACCTCCATTTTTGCCGGGTGCACATTGATATCCACAAGTTTTGGATTCATTTCCAGGAACAAACAAAAAGGCGGATAGGTTCCAGGCTCAATCATTTGTCTGTATGACTGATAGATAGCATGATTCAGTGCTTTATCCTGGATTGGCCGGCCATTAAGGAACAGATATTGATTGCCCCTGGAGCGTCTCGCTTTATCCGGTCTTGATACAAAGCCTGCCAGTTCTATGCCCCCCAGGCTTTCGTTTACAGGTATGAGAGCACCAAATACATCCGTACCAAAGACATCTTTAATTCTATCCTCAATAGTACCGGATTTGAGATGAAACAGCTGATTATCATCACTAATCACCTCAAAATCAATTTCCGGAAATGCTAAAAAAAACCTCTTAAGCACCTGTACAATTTGCTGCAGTTCCGTACTATCGGCTTTTAAAAAATTTCTTCGACCCGGTGTATTATAAAAAAGATTTTTAATACTGATATTTGTTCCTACCGGGCATGCCTTTTTGCGTTTTTTATCAATCTTTCCCGCTTCCAGATACAATAAAGTTCCGATATTAGTATTTGCCTCCCTGCTGGCAATTTCTATTTGTGCAACGGAAGCGATACTGGGTAATGCTTCGCCGCGAAAGCCAAGCGTTTGAATTTTCTCCAGATCTGAAACCTGTGCTATTTTACTGGTAGCATGTCTTTCAAAAGCCAGCACCAGATCTTTCTCGGACATGCCAAGCCCATTGTCGATGATCTGAATTAATTGTTTTCCACTTTGCTTAAGAACAACAATCGCACGCTTCGTTTCAGCATCAATCGCGTTCTCGATCAACTCCTTAACAACAGAAGCTGGTCGTTCCACAACTTCACCCGCTGCAATTTTATTAGCGAGTGAGACAGGCATAATTTTAATCTTTTCAGACATTTTTAAGATCGCATATGATTTGTTTTAGAGCCACAGAAGTCGCAATAAAATATAAATTTCTCCCAATTTATCATTCTTAATTCCTGATATTTATTCGCCTTTCCTGCGGCTGTAAAAAGCAAAAATGTTTAAAAAAAAAGGCAGGTTTATTTCCTGCCTCTTTATAGTTATTAATCTGGCTACTACAGAAAAATAAGTGCGACTATAAAAAATACCGGTACTAATATTGGTATTGAATATTTAATCAGGTAGCCAAAAAAGCTGGGCATGGCAATACCAGATTCTTCGGCAATCGCTTTGACCATAAAATTAGGTGCATTTCCGATATAGGTGTTGGCGCCCATAAACACAGCGCCCAGGGATATACCAATAAGCAATTTTTCAAACTCCGGGAATGAAGTAGATATAGTTCCTGCTGCAAAGGCTTCCCGAATCATTGGTTCTGTTAAACCCAGTTTACCAAGAGCTGTATTAAAAAAAGTAAGATAGGTCGGTGCATTATCAAGAAAGCTTGACAGAGCTCCGACCTATCTTACTTTTTTTAATACAGCT
>CAYULK010000162.1:0-7423 GCA_964445625.1 uncultured Calditrichota bacterium | reverse complement strand
GGGCAACCGCTTCTATCTCAAGCTGTTGTATTTTCCTTTCAACTTCATCAAGTTCTTCAGGCATCGAATCAATTTCAATTCGCAGCCGGGACGCCGCTTCGTCAATCAGATCAATGGCCTTATCCGGCAAAAAACGATCTGCGATATAGCGGTATGATAATGTTGCTGCAGATACGATAGCTGAATCCAGAATGCGAACACCATGATGCACCTCATATTTTTCCTTGAGCCCACGTAAGATTGAGATGGTGTCTTCTACGGAAGGTTCATCTATCAGAACAGGTTGGAACCTGCGTTCAAGAGCCCCGTCTTTCTCAATATACTTGCGGTATTCATCAATTGTCGTGGCTCCGATGGCCCGCAATTCGCCTCTGGCCAGAGCCGGTTTAAGCATATTAGAAGCATCCACCGCACCTTCCGCAGCACCGGCGCCAACCAGTGTATGTAATTCGTCAATGAACATTATCACTTCACCCTGGGCATCCGTCACTTCCTTTAAAACTGCTTTTAATCGTTCCTCAAATTCACCACGAAATTTTGCCCCGGCAATCAGAGCACCCATATCAAGCGATACGATACGTTTAGTTTTAAGACTTTCCGGCACATCACCATTAATTATGCGCTGCGCAAGCCCCTCAGCAATTGCTGTTTTACCAACGCCCGGCTCCCCGATCAGGACAGGATTATTTTTGGTCCTGCGCGACAATACCTGTAACACACGTCTGATCTCATCATCACGACCGATCACCGGATCCAGATTTCCCAGACGGGCTAATTCATTCAAGTCACGTCCATATCGTTGCAGGGCCTGGTATTTACCCTCCGGATTCTGGTCGGTCACCCTCTGGCTACCCCGGATTTCACGCAGAACCTGCATGATTGTTTGTTCGTCAAGACCCATCTCCTTAAGAATTTGCCATAAATAACCATTATCCTTTTGTACCATGGCCAGCAGCAGATGTTCTGTGCTCACATAATCATCTTTAAGATTTTCTGTGAATTTTAGTGCATTATTCACCAGTTGTTGAGATCTCTGCGAAAGATATATTTGTTGAATCCCGCCCTGGACTTTTGGGAATTTTCCTATCTCATGGTCAACACCGGCTTCCAGGGCCGTCAAATTTATTCCAGCTTTTTTAAGAATAATGGAAACAATACCCTCAGCATCATCCAGCATGGCTTTTAAAATATGCTCCGGCTCAATTTGTTGATGACTATATTCCGCTGCTTTTTGCTGAGCGACAGCGACGGCATCCTGAGCCTTGATTGTAAATTTATCTAATGTCATTATTGCAGTTATCCTTTATAAATATTAATTATAGACTTCTTTAAAAAGTATCTATTTTGCATACAAGACTCAAAGGCGCCAAGTTCAAATTATAAATCTTTTAATGTCTATTTTAAATAAAATTATTGTCCTTTGAGTCTTGGAGACTTCGAGGCTGAATCCAACCGAAAGGTTGATCACCCATTTTTAATAACTCTTAACATTGCTACAAACGGCGTGCCAACACAAGTACCTGATTATACAGCCTTTTTGAGAAATTAATTTTCACCGGCAAATCACTTGTCTATCTTTCTGGCGTATAAATCTGCCACATTGGCATTCTCTGGATATGGCATGTGTATATTTTGCTACATGCTTTTGGGTAGAAATCAAAGACACATTATTCACTTTTACTTGTTTGACTATGAAAATGTCGGGACTTAAATTATGTTATTATAGCCAAAAACTTTGTTATTTTAGTAAAGTTTTTACCAAATGAGAATATTTTTATCTCGCAGAGACGCAGAGTCGCAAAAAATAAAATATTATATTTTTTCTTCGTGATCTTCGTGTGACCTTCGCTTTCTTCGTGATACTTAAATAATTTGATTGCAGCATCGCTGCGCTATGAATTTATCACTAAAATTTGATTTTCATGTCTATTAATAAAATTTCCGCAGTAATTATCACATTTAATGAAGAACAGAACATCGGGCGTTGTATTGACTCTCTGCAAAATGTTGCCGATGAAATTATCGTACTTGATTCATATTCCTCTGATGCAACTGAAAAGATTTGTCGCGATAAGGGTGTTACGTTTATACAAAGGTCCTGGCATGATTATTCCGACAGTAAAAACTTCGCTAATTCCCAGGCCGGATTTGATCATATACTGTCAATTGATGCCGATGAAGCCTTGTCGGATGAATTACGGAATTCTATAATTAAATTCAAAGCGGAAACTCTGTTAGATGGATATTTAATAAATCGTAAAACAAATTATTGTGGTAAGTGGATCAAACATTGCGGATGGTATCCGGATCGTAAAATGCGTCTCTGGAACCGTAATAAAGGTCGCTGGGAGGGAACGATTCACGAAAAAGTTACACTGGATCCTACTGCAAAAACAGGAATTATCTCCGGCGATATATTACATTATTCATTTAACTCGGTAAATGATCATATTGTTACTGCGAATAAATTCTCGCAAATCGCAGCCGAAGAGGCCTATAAAAGTGGCATTTCTGCAAATTTACCGATTGATGTTATTTTAAATCCACTCTTTACATTTATACGAAAATATTTTTTCCAGCTGGGATTTCTGGATGGATATTACGGATTCGTGATCTGTCGGATATCAGCGTTTGCAAACTTCCTTAAATATATAAAAATCAGGGAATTACATAAAAGTGAAGACTGACCGGATTTTAATCAGCCGGCCGGATAATATCGGTGATGTTATTCTGACATTACCAATGGCTAGTGTTATAAAAAAATATTATCCGGATAGTGAGGTTATGTTCCTGGGCAAGCCATATACCCAACCCATCATTGAGGATTGCCGGTTTGTTGATAAATATATCAACTGGGAAGAAGTTCGTCAGGATAAAAATCTGTTTCACGATATTCAGGCAGATCTGATCATTCTTGTGTTTAATAAGCGGGAAGTTGCTGAAATAGCAAAAAAGGCAGGTGTAAAATGGCGGCTTGGCACCAGTCATCGTTTGTATAATTTATGGACATGTAACCGGTTTGTCCATTTCAGCCGGCGTAAAAGTGATCTGCATGAAGCCCAATTAAATCTGAAGATGCTGACAGCGCTTGGGATAAAAGAACAATTTCCACTGGAACAGATCAAAGATCTGTATGGCTGGAGATCAGGCAAGCCTGATAAAAAGAAGTTCAATTCATTTTTTTCAGACACTAAATTTAATCTCATGTTACATATAAAATCTTTTGGCAATGCCAAGGAGTGGGAATCTTCTGAATTTCTGCAATTTGCCGGAAAACTTCCGGCTAATCATTTTCACTTAATCATAACAGGAACAGAAAAAGAAGGAAAGCAGTTGCGGAAAGAAATTCCGGAAATATTTACACTGGAAAACAGCACAGATGCTACCGGCAAATTTGATATTGACGACTTTTATCAGTTTGTGCAATGTGCCGATGGATTAGTGTCCTGCAGCACAGGCCCCTTACATATTGCGGCCGCCAGGGGAATCCATGCCCTGGGCTTATATCCTTCAGCCAGGCCAAAACATGCCGGTCGCTGGGGTCCCCTGGGTCCAAAAGCAGAATATATCGAAGATACAAACCCATTAGATGAATCCTTGAATATTCCTGTGGATGAAGTATATCAAAGAGTAATGAAGTGGATCGTATAAATATTTCCCCCTCCCTAAAACGCATTTAGGGAGGGGGATTAAAGGCCGTCAAAGACCCGGCCCTGACGGGGGGAGGGTCAGAAAACATTGTTGTTTTAGCAAAATACAACCATGGTGAAAACTTTTTTTTAACGCTAAGACGCAAAGATGCAACGATATTTATGGCACGCTGATTACGCGGATAAAGCAGATTCTCGCGGATTATTTATAATATTTTTTTTAAATCCGTATTAATCTGTGGAATCCGTGGATAAAAGTTTTTTAAGAACTTTAGTCACTTTAGATCACTTTAAACTTTAGTCACTTGCGGTTTACCGCGCTATGAATTATCCATGCTAAAAATAATCCTGATTGCTTATCACTTTCATAATTGTTAATCTTAAAATAAAGATGGAATACTCGATACTCGTTACTGGTCATAGCACAGCATCAAGTATCCAGCATCGAGAAACGAGTATCTTAACCAAACCAAGGAACATACTATCAGATGAGTGATGTAAGAGTACGATTCGCACCCAGTCCTACCGGATTTGTGCACCTGGGCAGTTTACGTACTGCCTTGTATAATTATCTTTTCGCCCGGCATCATAACGGGACATTTGTCCTGCGTATCGAGGATACCGATCAGGCCAGATATACCGAAGGTGCGGTGGAAAACTTATTGTCAACGTTGCAATGGGCCGGCCTTGACTACGATGAAGGTCCGGAGAAAAATGGATCATACGGACCATATTATCAGAGCCGGAGACGCGATATTTACAATAAATATGTAGTTCAACTGCTGGCGGATGGCAAAGCCTATCACTGTTTTTGCAGTGAAGAGCGTTTGCAGAAAATTCGTGAAACACAGGTTGCGCGTAAAGAAACACCAAAATATGATGGTCTTTGCCGGAGCCTGTCTGTGCAGGAATCGGAAACAAGGGCAGCAAATGAACCCTTCGTGGTCCGGTTGAAAATCCCGGAAAGCGGTGAGACAATAGTCAGTGATATCATCCGGGGCGAAGTGATATTTCAGAATGAACTGATCGATGATCAGGTATTGATGAAAAGTGATGGCTTTCCCACCTATCATCTGGCTAATGTGGTCGATGATCATTTAATGCAGATCAGCCATGTGATTCGGGGCGAAGAATGGTTGCTCAGCATGCCTAAACATATTTTGCTTTACGAATACCTGGGCTGGGAAAAGCCGCAATTTGCACATTTACCACTCTTGCTAAATGAGGATCGCAGCAAATTAAGCAAACGCCAGGGGGATGTTGCAGTAGAAGATTATCGCAAAAAGGGATATCTGCCGCAGGCATTGGTCAATTTTGTTGCGTTGCTGGGTTGGAATCGTGGGGATGATCAGGAAATGTTTTCTATTGAAGAATTAATTGAATCATTCTCTCTGGAGCGGGTCAGCAAAGCAGGTGCTATTTTTAATCGCGAAAAACTGGACTGGATGAACGGCGTTTATTTGCGCGAAATACCGGAAGAAGAATATATCTCGTTTGCAATAGCCGAGCTTGAAAATGCCGGTCTGAATACCGGAAATGATACAAAAAATAAATTGATCGTCAGGGCGGTCCGGAAGAGCCTGAGCCACCTGGATGAGATTAAAGCGAAAACAGCATTGTTCTATAATGATCAAATTACCCAATATGATGATAATGCCCGCGAATGGCTGAAAAAAAATGACAGCAAAATAGTCTTCCGGGCAATGGCCGATGAAATTGAAAAACTCCCGGAAATTGATCTGAATAGTTTTAAATCAATAATGGGCAATGTACAGAAAAATACAGGCATTAAAGGTAAGGATCTTTGGATGCCGGTTCGTGCTGCCATGACCGGATTGACCGCGGGTCCGGAACTACCACTGGTGATCGATATACTCGGTAAAGATAAAATCCTGAAATTCCTAAAACGGGCGATGGAACTATAAAAATGAAAGATTTATACATCTATAATACCCTGACGCGAAAAAAAGAGAAATTTGAACCACTTACCCCGGGATTTGTCGGGATATACGTCTGTGGGCCAACCGTATATGGACATTCGCATCTCGGGCATGCAAAAAGTTATATCAGTTTTGATATAGTGGTTCGTTATCTGCGCTACCTGGGTTATAAAGTACGATATGTGCAAAATATAACCGATGTGGGCCATCTGCTGGGTGATGCCAATGAAGGCGAAGACCGTGTGCTAAAACAGGCACGTCTGGACAAGGTGGAGCCGATGGAAGTGGTTGAGACCTATACACGTAGTTATTTTGAAGATATGGATCATCTTGGTTTAATCCGGCCGGACATTTCTCCGCGCGCATCGGGTCATGTGATTGAACAGATAGAAATGGTCGAAAAACTGCTGAAAAAAGGATATGCCTATGAGGCCAATGGCAATATCTACTTTGACGTATATAAATTTTCTGAGTATGGAAAACTTTCCGGTCGTAAAGTAGAAGAACTGGAAGCCGGTAGTAGGGTGGAAGTCCGGAAAGATAAAAAACACCCCGCAGATTTTGCACTTTGGAGAGCAGCCGATGAAATTCACCTGATGCAATGGCCGAGTCCCTGGGGCAATGGGTATCCGGGCTGGCATCTGGAGTGTTCAGTCATGTCCAATAAATATCTTGGTGAAACATTTGATATTCATGGCGGTGGTCTGGAAAATGTGTTTCCGCATCATGAATGCGAAATTGCGCAAAGCGAAAGTTTGTATAATAAACCATTCGCACGCTTCTGGATGCACAATAATATGATCACAGTCGATGGCGTGAAAATGGGTAAATCGTTAAATAATTTTATTACGATAAAAGATATTTTAAAAAAATATGATCCGCTGGCCATTCGCTATTTCATATTGATGAGTCATTACCGGTCGACACTGGATTTCAGTGATGCGGCTCTCGAAGCGGCAGAAAAGGGCTATAAAAAACTTCAGACTTCCTGGCAGCGTCTCAACGAATCCCTTAATTCTGCGCCGGAAAAGGCGGCTGCAGATCTGCTGCCAATAGCCAAATATAAAGAAGAATTTGCGTCGGCACTCAATGATGATTTCAATACACCACAGGCAATTGCTGCCTTATTCGATTTTATTAATGCTGTAAACAGACAACTTGATCAGCAGGAAAACATACCGGCAAAATCCGAAATTGAATCCGCTGTTCAGGTTTTAAAAAATACGGCAGGTACTGTACTCGGATTACTCTCCTCTGATAAGGGAAGCAGTACCTCCTCCCCGGATAAAATGGATGGTATCATGCAATTGATATTGGATCTTCGTGCGGCTCTGCGTAAAGAGAAAAATTTTGCCCTGTCCGACAAGCTCCGTGTCGCACTGAAAGAAATCGGGATTATAGTCAAGGATACACCCGACGGCAGCACCTGGCATGAATAAGAATTATAAATTTACGTTAAATTATAATTTAACCTGGATAATTCATTTCTCGCAAAGATGCAACGATATTTATGGCACGCTGATTACACGGATCAAGCTGATTCTCGCGGAACCCTCGTTCCCAAGTTGTACTTGGGAACGCCATATTTTTTAATCCGGCCAAAGGACCCGTTTTACGTGTCGTGAGACCCCGTATTACGGGGGTGCTAATCAGCGGATAAAAGTTTTTTAGTCACTTTTCCCGAAGGATGCATTCGGGAAGATCACTTCTAACTTTAGAGACTTGCGGTTTACCACGCTACGAATAGATCAAACTAAATAATAATACCGCTTGATTACCTGGTCTTCGACAGTTATAGGCAAAAATTTCAGAAAAAAGGGGGCTAAGTTCAAT
>CAYULK010000161.1:0-7509 GCA_964445625.1 uncultured Calditrichota bacterium | reverse complement strand
TTTATTATTTCTAAATATATAATTTTTATATGATTACAGTAATATATTTATGACGCAGGAATTCAGAAAAAATAAAAATAACGGTGACTATTTGGCTGGTGCATCAATTGGTATTTTTAACGTTATTTCTGTCCCGTTCCCCACTTTGGAATCAATCTGGATTTCCACACCATAGGGTGTCAACAAATTATATACAGTGGAAAGTCCTAATCCTGTACCAGTCGGTTCATCTCCTTTTCTTTCAAGCGGGCTTGGTTTTGTCGAATAAAATGGATCGAACAGTTTATTGAGATCTCTCTCATCTATCCCACAACCGGTATCCGCAATGCTAAGAAAAATATGCCCGCCCTCAGTTCGGGTTTGTATTGTTATTTTCTTCGTATCACGTTGGTACATAGCATCTATAGCATTTTGCAGTATATTCATAATACTTTGTGAAAAATCACTGTATATCGCCTGAATATGTGGCAAATGAGAAGCAAACTTATATTCTTTCTCAATATTATGTTTGAACTCAAGATTCGAATTCAGGAATTCCAGTTCGTTCTCTACCATTTCATTCAGATCGAGTTCCTGGGGATATTGAATCTGTTCTTGTTTGCTTTTAGTCAGAAGTCCATTAATAATTGCTCCCATTCTGTCTACCTGCCGGATAATCTTGTCCAGTTCCGGCGAATCCGAATATTTTAGCTGCAACAATTCGGCATTGCTTAATATTATAGAAATAGGTGTATTCAGATTATGAGCAATACCGGTTGCCAATTGTCCGATCGATGCCAGTTTTTGCTCATTCATCATACGAAACTCAAATGATTTTTCCCTGAGTTTATATGCCTTGCGTTCACTTATATCCGATACAATTGATTGTACTGCCGGCTTGCCGTTATAAAGGACCTTGCTACTCCAAACTTCTACATCTAGTTGCTGACCTTGCTTGTTATTGAAAGAGAAACAGATAATGACACTATCGGATTCTCCGGATATTAAACTGTTATAATGATTCTGGACACACTGCCGGTCCAGATGTGTAACACTCCCACGTGACTTAATCTTGTTCAGCAGCTCATCATAGGAATATCCGGTGATACTGATAAATTTTTTATTAGCAAATTTAAACAGATTATCCTGGACAATACAGGCGCCAAACATGGATTGCTGCTCAATCAGATCCCGATAAGTGTTGCCAAAATCATTTTCGATGTCAAAAAGAATATTTGAAAGTCCCCGTTCATCAAGTGGTTTTGTTAAAAAAGCATATACTGAATTATGCGTACTCACATCCAGTTTTTCTGAACTTTCATGTGAACCGACCAGAACAATGGGTGGTGATATTGATCTGTCCATTTGTCCCAGAAGTATATTGGCATTTTCAGGCGAGGAATCTATATCGAATAAAATGGCAATCGGGTTGTATTTTGAAATATGAGCAGTCACATCCGATATTCCTGCTACAAAATATGGACTATATTTCCGGTTTTTAAGAATATTCGATATTACCGGAGTAAATTCATCTGTCGCCTGAAAGATTATTATATTTTTCATAAGAGCCTTTTACTCAGAAACCTCTTAAAAGATTCACCAATAAATTCAAATAATATAAATAACAGCAGACAAAATACACCGAGATAAAAAACAAATTTAATTATAGCATCAAGATAATAAAAATCGAAGTTTGGCAATATAATAATAATCAAAAAACAGATACCCACAGTCCAGCTCATAATTTTTAATATCGTCTTGAATATTGATTCTATTACAGGAGATATATCTGATTTTAGCTCTTCCGGTTCCCGGGTAACTTGATTTTTTTTCATCCGTGTTTTTTTTCCCATTTATACTCCCTTAATATCTATTTCTTCCTGGATAAAAACATACTGTCCGTTCATTGCAATATTAATCCCAAAACATAAAAAAAACCAGGCCATGCTTATCCTTAATTATCGGTGACAATCTTTAGTATATCAGCCTCCAGCGTATTCTGCGGCTGCTCCACAACCCGCCCCAGTTCTTCATCCGCATCATAAAATATAAAAGTCGCGATATATTTGATATTTTTATCCTCAGCCAGGTTACTAGCGGGTAGTTTTTTACTCCGATCGACCGCCCAGAGATTAATATCATTGAAAAGTTTTATATTTAATTCATCCACTATTTTAAAAAAATGTGGAACTTCGCGCCGGCTGTCACCACACCATGTACCAAGAAAAATATCTACAGATAAATTCTTAGTGACATTCTTAAGAGAATCCATGATAACCCGATCCGGTTTATAAAATTTAAGGCCAAGTTCCCATTCAGGATTTTCCTTAAACAAAATTTCCCTTGTTATACTCCCAACCAAAATACCGGAACCATCAGATTCCATCGTTTTAATAAATTCTGATTTTGGTGCACATGAAAATATTGCGACCAATAAAAAAGATATTAAATATTTCATCTTTAATCTGTTTTTATGATTTTAGCAGCAATGCCGGATGAATCAACTTTTAAATAACGTACAACACTGCTATCTGATCCTAATGAAGGAAGAACAACGCCATTTAAATTTAAACGAAGACCGTCTGCCCGGCCGATTATGAACTCAAAGCTAGTTTGCGCCTGAAGTTGAATAGTCTCCCCACCATCGAACAGATATTCACTTGTGTCAGCAGCATCAATGACTACACGAAACCAGATTCTTCGTAATCCGGTTAAACTCAGATTAAGTGTGTCGCCGATAGATTTACTCTGCTGTATTGAGTCCCGCGCCATTTTTTCCTGTTGTTCAATTTTCCTCACCACATCCTGAATATTAATTTCATTGACAGAATTTTCTGATGACGATTGGATCATTTCGGTATTATTTATCAATATCCAGACAACGATAACAACGATTAACAATGGTAGAATCACAAATGCATTACGGTAATTCAAATATTTTTTTTCACTTTCCGGTTTTTGTGAGAAATCGAAAACTGAAGTCGTTTTATCCAGTCTGACAGAACGACGATAATCAATAAACTCGTCATAGTAATCATCCTCGTCCAATCCAAGTGCTTTGACATATGAACGAAAAAACATCTTGTCATATACTTCGGGGATTGCCAGGAGGTCACCTTCCTCCAATAAAACCAGATATTTCATCTGAATCCGGTACATGTCCGAAATGGATTCCAGCGACATATTTTTCTCCAACCGGATTTTTTTCAACCTTTCAAAAAGAAAGGATTCATTTATTTCTTTTTTCATTTCTATGATAATTCCATATCTTTAATTCTCATCTGGATTGTGGTTCGACCGTTCCACGTATTTTCTTCAATAACATATGCCGCATTTATTCGTTGTCCCGTGTTTTTCATCGTATATTTCACATCACCAAAATTAAATGCGATAGCATCGATAACAATTCCATCCTGGCGTACCTTTAGTTTCAAATGATTCCCGCCTACAATACCCGCATCCCCCATTACTTCCAGATTTTTAGAAACATAAACCGGACACATATTGTGAGGACCATAGGGTGCCAGGATTTTTAGCCAATGCAATAACTGAGCATCGACATCCTTTAGGGTCAATTTGTCTTGAATATTCAAAGTTGGAATTAAGTCTTCGCTGTTAATCTGCGCGTCAGAAATTTCCGATAACCGCGATCTTAATTTACTGATATTTTCATTTTTTATTGTTAATCCGGCAGCAAATTTGTGGCCGCCAAAATTTTCAAGCAATGTACTTACTGAGTTCAGAGCCGCATAAATATCAAAATTGCCTGTCGATCTGGCCGATCCCTTACCGATGCCATCCTTTACAGATATCAATATGGCCGGCCGATTATATTTTTCCACAATGCGGGAAGCAACAATGCCAATTACCCCCGGATGCCAGTTTTCTTTGGCCAGAACCAGAACTTTGTTCTTCTCCAGATCAAACTCCCGCTCAATCAAATCGATCGCATCCTGACACGTCGTCTCGTCAATACCTCTTCTGATCTTGTTTTCAGATTCAAGGATCCGGGCAATGTTTCTTGATTGCTGGAGACTGGTAGATGTCAATAAATGGACAGCTTTTTTTGCGTTAGAAATCCGACCGACTGCATTTAACCGTGGGGCCAGAACAAATACAATTAATGAAACGCTAAGTTCCCTTCCCAGCAGATTAGAGCTTTCCATCAAAGCATATATACCACTACGGGGTTTATTATTAATACGATCCAGACCATATTTTACCAGAACCCGGTTTTCATCAATCATCGGAACGATATCTGCCGCCGTACCAAGCGCAGCCAGATCCAGGTATTTTTCCAGTTCTTTTCTTTCATAACCCAGATCTGCATACAATGCTTCAATTAGTTTAAAACCAACACCAACTCCGGCCAGATCTTTAAATGGATAATTGCATTGTTTTCTTTTAGGATTCAGAACAGCAACTGCTTCCGGCAAGAATTTTCCCGGTTCATGATGGTCACATATAATGACCTCTAATCCAATTTCATTCGCAAAACGCGTTTCTTCAACGGCTGTGACCCCGCAATCAACCGTCAGAATCAAATCAATACCTCGCTCCCTTGCGAGACGCATCCCTTCTTTCGAAAGTCCATATCCTTCATTAATTCTATCCGGAATATAAAACGAGACTTTCCCTCCAAGATCAAATAATGCTTCATAAAGAAGGGAGACACCCGTGATGCCATCCACATCATAATCACCATAAACCAGGATATTTTCTCCATCACGTAATGCTTTCATAATTCTCTCAACAGCGCGATCCATATCCTTCATCAGGAATGGAGAATGCAGCTGGTCAAGGTCGGGATTTATAAAACGCTCGATGTCTTCCTGGTTGATCAAACTACGATCATATAAGAGTTGTGCGAGCAAATCATTAACTCCCAACTGGTTTTTGATGTGATGGAGTGATTCGGCAGGTGCTGGGTTGTTATATACCCAATTATATAGCATCTAGTCTCCAATCTTATAAAGATTGGATCCGATGAAACTCGATAAGCCAAATTCTGTACCCTGAGTTCAGAGCGGTAATGATTTATCTTACCACAGTATTGTTACTGTGGTTGAGCGATCCACCATGGACTGTACTGCGCAAACAGAACGAAGCGGGTAGCTTCGCATCCTGACAGAACAGGATTTATCCAAAACTTGATCTTGCATCGGAGAGGGTTTGTCAAGCCTTTGCATAGCTAATATGTACCTTATGAAGGCATTCCAAATAGAACAAAGCGGTGATCTCTTACATCACCTTTTCACCCTTATCCACCGTACGGCAGACGGTATTTTTTCTGTGACACTCTCCATCCCCGGCTTACGCCGGAGCTCTTGACTTTCTCAAGATATCCTACCCTTTGATGTTTGGACTTTCCTCCCTAATATAAGGGCGATTACCAGAATTTCATCGGATCTTTTCTATATTAATTACTATTTTTATTCTACATTTTTATCCCAGACCATTAAACGTCCGCAGGATTCACAGTAGTACAATTTTTTCATATTCCTGATCTCAACTACCTTCTGCGGTGGTACGAAGGAATAACATCCACTACAAACACCACCATTGCATGATGCTACAGCTATCCCCTTTTTTGCTACACGGATTCTCTGATAGGCACTTAGCTGCTGCTGGGTTAATTTCTTTTCTACAATACTCTTCTCCTGCCGCAGGATATTTTCTTCCTCAGAGGAAGCACTTATTTTTGCTTTGAGTTCCGAGTTACTTTCCTCAAAGTCTTTTCTTAATTCTACCAGTTCTTTCTTCAGCATATCATTTGAAGAAGTCAAATTTTCTATCTTCTCGTAATCTTGCAAGATAGTTTTTTCAAGTTCGTCGATGGTTTCTTTAACACTTTCAGTTTCATTAGAAATTGCATCATACTCTTTATTCGTTTTTACCTGATACAACTGATCCTGGTATTTATTTAGCTGTGATCTCGATGATTCAAGTTTCAATTCAGAGTTTTTATTCCTTACAGTCAGCTTTTTCTTCTCTGATTTCTGTTGTTCTATGAGAGTTTCGTTCTCCGAAATAGTATTACTTAGTGATTCTACACGCTCCGGAAGATCACCGCGCTCTTCCCTAACTTTATCTAATTTCAGGTCAATTTCCTGCAACTCAATTAATGAGTATAAAGTCTTCTCCAAAATAATTCCTCCGCCCGGATAAAAAAAAAGTGCATCTCCGCATGGAAATGCACCAATTTATACTTGAAATTTATTTTTACGACTAATGCGCTTTTTTGTTCTGTTTAGTGCCATAAGTTTTTTAAATTTTTAGTGGGCCCACAGGGACTTGAACCCCGGACCAGCCGATTATGAGTCGGCTGCTCTAACCAACTGAGCTATGGGCCCATAAATCTTATTTTATACATCCTTTAATTTAACCTGAAATTTTAAATAAATCAAGATGGCTTTGATGCTAACTTGCGTTAATACATGATGTAATATAACTAAAGATATTATCAATATTGGCCATAGAATTCTTGATCCCCGCCTCAATGATGCCCTCTCTTTGGTAAACTTTGAAATCATTGTGTGAAGATTTTATTTGAATCTGAATTAACCGGGATGGCTGTTTATAACTGCCCTCTGATTCAAAACACTCAGGATAGAATCCAAATTTAACGAAAAACCGGTCCAGGATAGCCGCTATCTTTTCCTTTAGAGATTGGTCATATAAAAGTAAAAGATCAATTGCAGCCAAACTTGTATCTATACTCAGGAAACGAGTACATAACCGGTCTTTTAAAATGTTAATTCTTTGGGAAGTGCTGTGATGTCTGAATGAAATAGTTACATCGTTATAGTTATTATCATAAAAAAACTGATTTAAAAATATTCCACTATTGGCTGCTTTTACAATATGTTTGTTTTGAGCGAATGAATAATTAAAACTTTCCGGAAAAATGCCAAAACGGTTTAATGCCCAACCCGAAATATTTCCGGATGATTTACGATTTGGAGAACTGACCAGAACCGAACGATATATGGAATCGGTTAAATTATAACAGGTTTGTGGATTCCGGACAACCGGAGTATAATACAGGGTATGCTTTACACTATCAGAAAATGAATATAGCTGATCATTGAATTCAAAATGTTCATTTATCTTTTTACAATTGGCTGTTATTTGAAAACGTTTCTTTTTAAAGATAACTCTGAAGCGAATATTATTTATCTTAAATTCGAACTTGTTCCAGGCAAAAGGCACCATGATTAAAGCATCATTATGGCGAATACTGCATATATTTGGGACCTGCCGGACAGGCCCGGAGCGTGTAACATTGGGTGCAGCCTGCAATTTCTTATCGCGCCTTGAATAATCAATTCTTAATTCTTTGTCACAAGAAAAGCTAAGCCCGTTTTCATAGGAAAAACTGGATATAATTTTTTTGCCGAAACGGGTATATTTTACCGCACCTTTTCCATCCTGAAATATGATACCTTTGTTATTTTGTATCCATTCCAAACCAGGCCTGATCCCGAATGTATTGCCCCCTTTCTTTATTATTTATAGTTTGCTTATAAT
>CAYULK010000160.1:0-7552 GCA_964445625.1 uncultured Calditrichota bacterium | reverse complement strand
ACCTACTGATTACGAATTATGTTGACTTCGCCTATAAATTAACTTACACTTATATCAAACTTTTTTGGGATGTTTGCGTTACTTAATATTATTAAAATAAAACTCGTTGATCTGTTGTTTATATACCATTGAGATTGTAATCAATCTTTCATAACGAATGCAAAACGCTGATATCTATAAAATAATATTGGCAAGTTGCAGTAAAATTTATCATGAATCCGACATAAGAGAAATAAATTCATGATACAACTACATAAGAATAATATTTTATTACTCACAATTCTTGTCCTGGTTATTGCATCTCAGGTTCATTCACAAGGTTTTTATTTTGGCCGCAATAAGGTTCAATATACCAAATTTGACTGGCATATCTTAAAAACCAAACATTTTGATATCTATTATTATCCTGAAATGCAGGATATCGCAGAAAAAGGTGCACAATTTGCTGAAGATGCATATCAGGTTTTGCAAATCAAATTTAACCATACTGTAAACCGCCGGATACCACTGATCTTCTATAGCACCCATATGCACTTCCAACAGACTAATGTCACCGCCGGCTTCATCCCCGAAGGGGTTGGCGGATTTTTTGAATTTCTCAAAGGACGTGTGGTCATCCCGAATAACGGCAGCACTAACCAGTTTAGAAAAGTTATCCGGCACGAATTAGTACATGTATTCATGCACAGTAAAATAGCTCGCGTGCACAGAGATCACGGCCGGTTCAACAGTGCAGTATATCCGCCTCTGTGGTTTACCGAGGGTTTGGCGGAACATTGGTCTACAAAATGGGATAGCCAGGCAGAAATGGTCTTGAAAGATGCGGTTCTAAACAATTACATGACCTCTCTTCAGAATATCTGGTCAATTAATGGCACTTTCACCATGTATAAGGTTGGGCAGCATATTCTGGATTATATTGCAGAAAAGTATGGTGATGACAAAGTACTCTTACTTATGGAAAATTTATGGAAACATGATACGTTCCAGGAAAGTTTTATTGAGACTATAGGAAAAAGTTATCGCGAATTTGATGAAGAATGGCTTTATCATTTACAGAAGAAATATTACCCTCTGCTTGCAGATGATGATTTTTCACGAAAGATCAGTCACACCGTGGTTCGGGATGGATATAATTTCAAACCTTCATATTTTGAGAAGAATGGTGAAAAGTTTATTGTATTTACCGGAAATCGTACCGGCTATTCCAGCATATTCATGCGCCAAATGTCCTCTCTGCGTCTTGGTGAAGACGAAGATACGGAAGTACTGATTGAAGGTGAATCTTCTTCCGACTTCGAATCATTTCACCTGTTCAGTTCAAAAATTGATGTTAATAATGATGGTATCCTGGCATTTGGCTCAAAAAGTGGCGAGAATGATGCCTTGTATCTTTATGATATACCGGATCGTGATATTTTACATAAATATTATTTTAATAATCTGGTCGCCATCCTCTCGCCTTCATGGTCACCGGATGGCAAAAAAATTGTTTTTACCGGGCTGAGTTTTGGAGGATATCATGATCTGTATGTATTTGATACTGAAACAGAAGAACTCATACAGCTGACCAATGACTTTTATGATGATATAGAACCCTCCTGGTCACCCGATGGAAATTTTATCACATTTTCTTCGGACAGAACTGATTTTGGAGACCGTTGGGCATATAATATCTTTCTTATCAATGTGAATACGGGCGAGATCCAATATATTACTTACGGGAAGCAAAAAGATGTTGCGCCGGCTTTTTCCCCGGATGGAAAATATATTGCATTTACATCTGACCGGGATCTCAAACTCAATATCTACCTGGCAGAACTGGATGGAGAACGAAAACCGGTCCAATATCACAGGATGACAAATTTTGCCAATGCATCGTTCGATCCGGAATGGACAAAAGATGGTGGTATGCTTTTCGGCGTATTTGAAAACCGGAGTTTCCAGATCCGATACATGGAAAATTTTATGCAAAACTTAGGGAAAAACCCGGCTCTGGCAGTTTTAGAATTGAATAAGAAAACAAAACCCTGGGAGTTCGAAAACCTGCGCATCGATGATGAATTGGACCGTATTCCTTATGAGAAAAAGTATAATCTGGATATTGTACAGTCCCAGGTCTCGCAGGATCCTATATTCGGAACCACCGGTGGTGCACAAGCCGCATTTACCGATATTCTCGGCAATGATCAGTATCACGTCCTGCTGTACAATAATGCCCGGTCAACAAGTGAGATATTAAACAGCTGGAATTTTGCCGTTACAAAGGTATCGTTAGAGCACCGGACAAACTACGCCGTGGGTGTTTTCCGATATGCCGGTCGCTACTTTAATTATGATGATTCCTACTTTTTTGAAGAACGAGTGGGTGGTTTTATCGCATTGAGTTATCCATTATCACAGTTCCTTAGAATCGAATTTTCATCAAGTTATAGCTATTCTGATAAAGAAATATATGGCCTGTACAGACGATTTGCATTACTTGCGTCTAATCATATATCATTTACCAAAGATAATTCCCTCTGGGGTCCATCCGGACCGATCGAGGGACACCGGATAAAATTTACGATTGGTAACACATTTGATCTCAAGTTTTCAAATGTTAATTACTATACTATCATGGCGGATTACAGACAATATTTTCGTCTGAGTATGCGTAGTGCTTATGCTATTCGCCTAATGTATCTAAAAAACGAAGGCCGTGAAGCACGCCGGTTCTATATTGGTGGCAGTTGGGATATGCGTGGCTACCCGTTATGGTCCATCCGCGGCCGGCAGATTGCTTTTATCAGTCAGGAACTCAGATTTCCTTTTATTGATCTCGTCGGAATACGCTTTCCGTTTGGCAGTATCGGTTTTAATTCAATTCGCGGCGCTCTGTTTGTTGATGCCGGCAAGGCGTGGAATAGTCGTTTTGACGAGATATCACCGGATCTGATCGGCAGTTTTGGATTTGGGCTGCGCATGCGCCTGGTAGGTTATCTTGTTCTGCGGCTTGATTTTGGCAAAACCACTAACTTCCGGGAAGTTAGCGACGGTATATTTACACAATTCTTTTTCGGATGGGATTTTTAAATGATCAGAACCCTCACAACGACAGTCCTGTTTTTACTTATCATAACCGGTTGTAACAAATTACGAATCAGGGATTTGCCTGCAGAAGAAGATGCACCTGCGATAAATGCATATCATACCTCACAGATCAATTATCAACGAAACGCTTTGTCTGTAGAGGAGATCGCTCCACCGTTAAGTCAGATCTGGGATGAATCACTTAATGCATTGCCAGGCAAAGGATTTACATTAATAGATGACTGGATGTTCTTTGGGACAACTAATGGTTATCTTGGTGCAGCAAGTCTCAGCGATGGAAATCAGAGTGGCAAAAAAAATTTTGGTGACGCCTGTTCTTCACCGCCAACAATTTGGAATAATCTTATTTACCAGGCTTTCGAATCAGGCAAATATGGCATTATTGCTTATGACGTCAACCAGGGTTCAGTACTCTGGCGTTTGGCAGGTCATAATTCCACCTCATCCCCTATTATAATCAATAACAGGTTATATCACCAGGGTATGCACGGCATGATTTACTGCCTTAACTATATGACCGGTGATATGATATGGCAGAAATTTCTGAGTGAACAGACTAAAAACTCTCTCGCCTATAGCGATAATCTGATTATAATGGCCGGAATGAGCGGCAATGTCACTGCGATTGATCATGAAACCGGCGGAACTGTCTGGCAAACCCAACTGGAAAGTCCTGTTTTTGCTGATCCGGTTATATTTAAACAGGTGATATACGTTGTTGATTACAAAGGTTCTCTACATGCCCTGGATCTGAATTCCGGCAAGATCCTGAGATCAAAGAATTTTGGTGTCAACTTATATCACGGTCCGACAATTGATGATACCAATATCTATCTCGGTCTGAGTAATGGTAAATTGCTTGAACTTGATCCGGGTAATTTTGAGATACTTAATTCATTTAACGGCGAAGGTCCGGTTTCCGGACCACCACTGGTAACCAGGTCCTACATATACTACACAACCTTGTCCAGGTATTTGTATATATTGGATAAACAGGACATGATACTTTTACAGGAAATTGAATTTGATGCAAGATTGCGTTCAACTCCGATTATTAAAAATGGAAAGTTGGTGGTTACAATTGAGAATAACAGAGCGATTGCCCTTGCCCGGGCTGAATAATTTTATTATCGGGCTATTGCTATTTTTCTGTATCAATGCACACGGTCAGAACGTAGGTTATCTAAGTGTTTCAGCTGATCCGGATGTGAAAATATTCCTTGATTCCGCTCTCGTTGCCAACCGATCGTTCTCAAGATTACCTCTGAATGTTGGCACATATGAGTTATTGGTACTGGATAAGCATGATTACAGTTGGAATAAAAGAGCAATTCAGGAAGTGATTCAAATTATTGCGGATAATGAAGTTGTACGGGATTATCAGAGTAAAAATTACCGTAAAATTCTAAGCCGGCCGGTCGGGTCCGATGTCTATCTTGGCAGTATATTACTCGGTCATACACCAATAACTCTTAAGGAGGAACTGCTTGTCGGACAGCAAATAACGCTGCGCAAAACCGGTTTCAAAGAGAAGACATTTACTTTGACACAAATTGATGATAATGAGTATCTGAAATTAAACAGACTTGATCCGGAAGATAATCCCGCTGTATTTGAAGCCGCTCTCGGTGGGACCCAGGTAAGCTGGTTCAGAGAAGGTCTTATACTTAGCTCCTTTCTCAGTAGTTGGGGCGCGTTTATGTTTAAAAAGAAGGCGGATCAAAATTATAACCGGTATCTTTCATCCTCATTTCCACCGCTTACGCAGCAGTATTACGATGAAGCGCAAAAATTTGACCGCTATTCAGAAATTGCCATCGGTGTTTCGATAACTGCACTGAGCATATATATGATAATATTGATAATGGAATGATTTTAAACAGCACGCAGTAATTTAAGAGCATCTTTCATATCGGAGGGAAGTTCCGAGTCGAATGTCACACGTTTCCTGCTCTCAGGATGGATAAAACTTAATTTTATAGCATGTAATGCCTGTCTTGGCATTTTTTTTAAAATATTTTGAACATATCTTTGCCTGTTAGCCGGAATGCGGTTTATTTGTGATTGCCGGCCATGATACTCCGGATCCCCGAACACAGGATGATTAATATAGTTTAAATGAACGCGTATCTGGTGAGTGCGGCCCGTTCCGAGAGTCAGATTTAATAATGAAAAGTACTGGAGTTTTTCTTCAATATTGAAATTAGTAACTGCCTTTCTACCCCCCTGGATGCTCACCGACATTTTTTTTCGGTCCCTGAAACTCCTGTCAATCAGAGTGTCAATCTGATCCATTTCCCGGGCAACAAGCCCCCAGACAATCGCCTGATAAGTTCTTTCAATCTCACGGGTCTCAAACTGCCGGGTTATGAACAAATGACTGGCATCACTTTTTGCGACCACGAGCAAGCCCGAAGTATTTTTATCGAGCCTGTGTACAATACCCGGGCGGAGTACACCATTGATTCCCGACAAATCACTACAATGAAATAACAGTGCATTCACGAGAGTGCCGCTCCGGTGTCCGGCACCCGGATGCACAATCATCCCGGCCGGCTTATCGATAACAACTACTGATGCATCTTCGTAGATAGTATTTAAGGGAATATTTTCAGGTAAAATATGTGATGGTTCGGGGTCAGGGAAAATGATCGTTATTTCGTCATCCGGTTTTAGATTATAACCGCTTTTTACTGAATTTGAATTGACCCTCACAAATCCTTTTGAAATAAGCTGCTGGAAGTAGGAACGGGTATGTTCCGGCAATTGATTGTTCAGAAACCGATCCAGTCTCTGCTTAGCTGATTTAGGGTCAATCCTGAAACTATGCGGCGGGTTTGTCACCTTTTGGAACGACATCCTCTTTTAAATGGGTTTTTTGGGTGAATACCATCCAGGTCAGCAGGATCATTCCACATGTGACAGCGGAGTCTGCAATGTTAAATACCGGCCAGCGGGTCATATCATAACCGGGAAAACTTAAAAACAGAAATTTAAATGACGGCAATGAAACATCAAAAAATTCAACATCAATAAAATCTACAACCTTCCCAAAGGCCAGGCGATCTATCAGATTACCAATGGCGCCTCCAAGAATCAGGGCCAGAGAAAATCGAAATATAAACCGTTCATTTGGCATGCGCAGGAGGTAAAATACAACAATGCCGGCGGCAAGAACTGACAGCAATGTAAACCAGAATTTATTCTGAAATTGAATTCCGAATGCCATACCCGGATTTTCGATATATGTGAATTTTAAAAAATCGCCCAGAAGATTTATTGATTCATAAAGATACATTGATGATTTTACAATATACTTCGTAAGTTGATCCGAAAATACAATTACGGCTATTACCGAATAAATAATTATAGAACGATTTGGATTTACATCATTCTTCATCGGTTAAAACACGTCCCTGTTTTTCAGCATTGACTTTTGCTTCATAAGAGATGTTCGTGGTCGGCACTGCCTCTAGTCGTTCATGACCGATCTCTTTACCGGTGACCCGGCAGATGCCATAGGTACCATTTTCAACCCGTTCCAAAGCATCATAAATTTGCTTCAGGTATTTTTCATCGCGTGAAATAAATAAAAACGCTTTTTCTCTCTCCATCGCATCAGTTCCCTGATCTGCCATATGAAATGAATAAGCAGAATGGTCGCCTGAAGCCTCCTGATTCGTAGAATGCACGATGCTTTTAAGATATTCCAAATTTTTAAGGATTTCCGCTCTCTTATTCATCAATACATCCTCAAAATGTCCAAGATCTTTCTTTTTCATATTCCCTCTTCTGTTTATCGTTATTTTGTTTTTTTCAGACCTATCAGAAACGAATTTTCAGCGATAGAAATTTCCTTTGTAAAGAAATTATCGTCATTTTTATCCAAAAAATTAACTGCAAGCGTCTCATTTGTAATGTATTCATTTTTATTACTAATCGCCCTGCTCACCCGATCCGGCACGTTCTCAAAATAGATATCAATACGATCAGTAACAGCCAAACCGGAGTCTTTACGTAAATTTTGAATTCTGTTTATCAGTTCACGGGCCAAACCCTCATCTATTAAGTCCTCAGTCAAATCCAGATCAATGGCAACTGTGATGTCTGAATCGGAATAAACGGCCAGACCTTCTTTTGAACTTGTCTGTATTGTAATTTCATCCATTTTGATTTTAAATTCCTGCCCTTCGATATTGATTCTTTCAAAACCCGTTTGTTCCAGATTTTTTATCTGGTCATCGCCAAAGGCCGCAATGACAGGAGCAATTTTACCCATTAATTTACCAACTTTGGGACCAAGTAATTTAAAATTCGGTTTTACTGATTTTTGGACCAGATCATCGGGCGAATCTACCAATTCAAGATTCTTAACATTAAGTTCCTCGCAAATGATTCCACTCATCTTTTTTAGCGATTCTGCTTCTATTTTGTCATTGACAGAGACTATAACCCGGTT
>CAYULK010000159.1:0-7666 GCA_964445625.1 uncultured Calditrichota bacterium | reverse complement strand
ATACCTTTTTCTGGTCTAAATTCAGGGGTCATTCTCAACTCAAAATCAGGATGTAGTGTTCCTTCTATTCCCATAAACTCACCGGTATTCCAATATTCTACGTATTTCTCCAATAAAGGATATAACTTTTCTGAATGTTTGGATTTTGTGCATCCTGTCAGAAAAAGTGCAGCTAAGAATGAAAAAATAATAATAGAACGTATTAGAAATTTCATGATAAACTCCTCCTAATATTATGTTTTTAATACAGGTTTATTTTGCGGGAGGAGTAGATAACCAAAGCCAAGCGTGAAGAATAGATAAACAGCAACAATACCCCATCCAAGTATATTCAAACCACCATTGAGCTGGATAATTAGTGTTGCAATAAGTGCAATTGCATCATAGATAAACAAATTCCAAATGATTGCACTTCGTGCTTTAGATTCTTCAGCATTCCTTGCGAGCCATGTGAGTAAGAGATTCCCAATGAGTGCGGCTCCATACTCTCTTGCTGTCAGAGCAGCACCAGGGCCAAATGATGTACCCAGAATATTCAGTAACCAACCAGGTACAAACAGAAGTAATGGGCCAAAGCCTAAACAAACAATTGATTTAATAATCATTACAGTTTTAAATTTCATAATAAGCCTCCTTTTTAAATGTTAATAATTCATTTTTTGTCTTAATGAACAGAATATTTAATAACTATTAATTTCATAGTCTAAAGATTATACGAGCAACTGTAAACGGGTTGTACATAACGTCTCAATATACGCATTTCGTTTATTAAGACTATATGTTAATTTACTGTTCGTATATTACGAAAACTATCATTTAACATATAAAAAAACAAGATATAACAGATCGATTTTATAAGCAGTTAACAATCGAAAACAGCGTGTCATTGGCTTCTAGGCCAGTGCACTTTCTTTCCCGGAATCCCTGATAAACAGACAGGATGATTTTGTCAACTCCGGTGCTTCACGCATAAATTTAAACGGTAATTTATCTGCCAGGCCAAAAATATTGACGTCGGCGCCCGGTGCGGATTCCAGGTTATCCGCAAATTTACCAACCAATACATGATATTCTGTTTGCGCCGGTAGTCGTGCCCGGTCACTCAAACGATCCAGAAAACCATAAAGCCTTTTTTTGTCATCTTTATCAGTTGTTGCCGTAATCAGATTTAACTGTCCTTCCCAGTTCAATTGTAATTGCAGGGCAATGAGCATACCCAGATGCCAGTTGGGACTCTTATCCCTGATCCAGAAATTGATATCCTGTTGCATGCCAAACGCCAGACGTGGATGTTGCCGCAAAATAACTGCACCGATCTCGTGCTTTACCGCTTGTGAGACTATTTTATCTATGTTGTTATCCTTTTTAGCATCGCTGCCCAATGTCAGAAAAAGTGTATTGGGGCGGAATGCACCTGCCTTTAGAGTCTGGATCACTAACCTGGTTCCATGAATAAAATCGCTGTCCTCAATGACTGTTGAATTTACAATTATACCCTGTTTATCAAGGGGAGATAGCAGGTCCGAAAGTTCCTGCTCCGTTTCATCTGTATCCGTTTCTTTAACCGTAAATGCAAAGATGCTGCCGGTTGGATAAGTGATATTCCGGATAAATTGCAGTGATCCCGACCAGACTTTTGGATCATCTATCGGGAGCAGGAGATCCGGCTTCCAGGTCACCTGATGCCGGGGAAACCTCGCTGCCAGCCGTGAGGCACGTTCGGCGATAACCAGGAACATACCGCCGCGTATGTCGCTACTTTCAGGGCGCAATCCACGCGTGCCAAGCCAGAAATAAAGTGCTACAATGATAATAATGGCCAGAATGCTGAAAATTGGGTTTATTAGGACCATAATGGAACCACAGCCAAGCGCACCGGCTAATGAGACAAAACGCGGTATTTTAAAAGAAGGGCGAAAACTAATAATATGCATACTTTGTTGGATAAATACGACCAGGTTAAGCATACCATAAGTAATCAGGAAAAACATTGTAATCAGGGACGCCAGGGCATTCAGATTTCCAAAGATCAGCGCGACTGCAATTAAGCCTGAGGTAAATATTAATGCATTGCGAGGTTCATTATTCTTTGTTTTTTCCGCAAAAATCTTACTATAAGGAATGGTTTTTTGTGCAGCCAGTGCCTGCAAAATTCTTGGTGCTCCGACAATACTTCCCAGGGCAGATGAGAAGGTGGCGGCCAGAATTCCTAATAATACAATCGGTCCCCACCAGGCGTAATCCACCAGGGCCATCTGATTCGTTCTTAACTCGGAGACAGGGATAAATTTTGCGGCGGCATATGCCATACCAATATATATAAAAAGAGTAACACCTATCGCCGATAAAGTTCCCAGGGGAATTGATTTTCGCGGATTCTCAAGATCCCCGGAAAGATTTGCGCCGGCCATGATACCTGTTACGGCGGGAAAAAATATGGCAAATACCACCCAAAAATCAGCATCTTCAAAATTCCCTATCAGGTTGATATTGTCAGCCGGTTGCGCGGGGGATAGAACAAATGATAAAAGCGAGATCCCGATAATTACCATAATAATATATTGTATCTTTATTGCAAAATGAGCGCTGATGTATGAAATAATCAGCAGAATTAACCAGGTACTGAATGATACAACTAGCGCCGGATGGTCAGGAAAAATCCGCATCCAGCCTTCGGTGAAGCCAACGATATATAATGCGGTTGATAAAGCTTGCGAGATATAAAAAGGAATTCCGACACTGCCGCCGGCTTCCAGTCCCAGAGATTTGGAAATAATGGAATAGGCACCACCGGCGCCAATTTTAATATTTGTTGTGATTGAGGACATGGAAAGCGCGGTGCAGATGGTAATCAGTTTTGCTATAAGGATGATGGCAATTGCGCCCAGAAATCCGGCATTACCTACCACCCATCCCAGGCGCAGGTACATGATAACGCCCAGAATCGTAAGTACATCCGGTGTGAAAACACCACCAAAAGTTCCGAACTTTTTTTTAGTAGAATCTGAGTTGTTTAAGTTGGAAAAACTATTCTTTATGCTCGAGAAAATTGATGGAATATTCATATCCGGTTTCTGATTGTTTGAGGCTATTATAGTCAAAAAACTTTGTTATTTTCAGCGAATCGCCGGGGCTATTAGCAAAGTTTTAGCTATGAAAAAGATACAGATTACTGAATTTTGATAAATAACCCACCCCCTCTTTCCCCCTCCCTAAACGCATTTAGGGAGGGGGATTAAAGGGGGAGGGTCAGTAATAATTTGATTGCAGCACTAGTTGCGCTATGCTATTATAGAAAATCTAAGTAGAAATATTGAGAAAACAAAATAGCCCGTACACATATTATTTTTGAGACTATCAAATTTGTATTTATTTCTATAACTTTTATCCGGATATATTTTTGTACAAATTTATCAGAATAATCGTGCAAGATAAAGGATTTAAACCACTTATTGAAAGGATCTTTAAACTATGAAAAAATTTTCCAGAAGAGAATTCTTATTCAATAGTCTGGCTCCCTTGGCTGGTTTTGTGGTTATGGGGAGTTTTCTTTCCAGCTACAAATCATCTGATCAAAGTGCGAAAGAGCAAGGTGGCTTAAAGAAAAAGGCGGATCCCTGTAATGATTTATCCGGATTAACCGAGGAAGAAAAACGTATACGCACAGAACTTGAATATGTCGCAATATCACCGTTCCCGGATAAAGTTTGTGATAACTGTGCTGTCTGGATTAAACCGGAAGAGGGGCAGGAATGTGGCGGTTGTGAAATTATGGCGGGACCGGTTCATCCCAAAGGATATTGTGTATCCTGGTTAGCAATAGAGGAGTAAATATTTTGACAGGATAACAGGATTTTCAGGATCTACAGGATTAAAATGTTAACAATTAAAATAATTGGTAATCTAAAAATTCTTCAACAGTAACACTTTTAATAATTAAATTATGATTAAAGTCAATTGTTTCATATTAATTATTATCTTATATCATCCTGTTTAATCCTGTTATCATGTCAAAAAAATCATTTTCATGTTAACGTTTATAGGTTGCAAGGGCAACGCCTAAAACATTAATTAATAGCTAATTCTTCAAAACGTTCAAGTAGATTGTATCGGTAACCGCAGAACCAAACACACCAATGCCGTCACCATCAATATCAAAAATCGGTTCGTGCAAATTACCGTCCGGTTCCTGGACATTGGCATGAGTATTATAATAATGGTAAAAATTGCGGTCACCGGCATATAATATCATACGATAGTTACCATAAAACCAGAATTGAAACCAGGTCAGTTCGATTACCGAGTCACCATTGATCTGGTTTTCCGGACGTGTCCATCTGGCGGAATATTGAAAATCCTCGATCTTATGACCTTCATCCAGCGCCTCCTGAATTTCAAATCCAAATGGATTTTCGTAAATAAACGATTCTTCGCTGGCCTCCAGACCAGCGATTGATAACAGAAAGAATGACGAGTTTGCAGACTGCATATAATTAACACGTGGAGAAATTAACTGTCCGTTCTCATCGGTCTGACGATAGAAAAGATCACCATAGATTGATTTTTCAAGATCAATTTTAAGACCCTCATCCGGAACAGTTGTTACCGAGGAAGCCTGTAAATCGATACCGTCGATGTTGGCGGTTACAGCCAAACGATAGGTACCTCCGTAGTTAATGGTAAGATCTTTACCGGGGTATTGGAAGCTGTTTTCAGCCGGATTATAAACCAGCGGAAAGATTTCACCGGACACGATATCGGTCAATGTCACATCTGCTTGACTAAGCGCAATTTTATCCTTGTCAATTTCCTGACCGATGGCAAAGTTCCGGGATATCCTTATATCCGACACGGGCCGGTTAGGATAAATATAGGCGTTGAATACAATTTTGGGCTCATAGGTTTGTTCATCGATTGAGACCGATGTTTTTCCGCATGCGAACAGAACAAAGCTGCTTGTCGCCGCCAAAATAATTCTTTGTTTAATATATTTATACATATAGCACCTCTAAAAATCAGCTTTCACGCCAATGGTGGGTAATATGGGAAACATGTTGGTTGTCTCCACTGTTTGTATAATTCTGTCATCCAGTTCTTCGCTCTCATATTCTATGAACCATACATTTTCCCGGTTACCAATATTAAATATTTGAATATATGGAGATAGTATCCAGTTGTCATAATGATGCTCGTATGTCAGGCTCAGATCCAGTCGAATATAATCCGGCAGGCGAAAATTATTGATCGATGTGGGGTAAAGAAATAATTGGTTGTAATCCTGATCCGGGGTGTTGGTTGAATAGTAGGTGGAACTGGTTAGTGTGATTGGCTGTCCCGAAGAATAAACAAAATTCATTCCGAATTTCCAGCGTACCCGGTCGTTTTTATATGGCTGGTTTCTGAAAGACCTTAGTATGTTCCTGATATCCATGTTCAATACCGCGTTAAAAACATGTGTCCGGTCATGTCGCGGCTCATATGAATTCCCCTGGTTTATTCCGTCTACAGTATATTGGGTTTGAGCCAGAGAATATGCCAGCCAGCCGCTAATTGCCCCATATCGCTTCCTGAATAATATTTCCAAACCGATTGAATTTCCGTCACCACGATTATAAAGTCCGTCTGTTTCGGTATAAATCGGCCGGCCTCTTGAATCGTACCCGGATGGTGTAAAATCAAGAAAATAATTTTTCAGCGAATATAGATTATCATATGCTTTATAATAAGATTCAATTTCGAGACTAATATTTTCCCCGACCTCTTTTTGAAAACCGATTATGTAGTGAGTTGCCCGTGAACGGTCATAATTATTATCCGAAGTTAGCCAGATATCAGCGATAAAAGGACGTGGTACTTTGTGCAAATATTGATAATACACACCGACTGATCCATTAACGTTTATTGTTTCTGTAAGCCGGTGTTTGATGGCCAGGCGGGGGGCCCAATCATGAAATTCTCTTTCTGCGTAGAAAAAATTATAACGTAACCCGGATTCGATTTGCCAGTCCGGTGTGGGTGTATATGGCAGAGAAAAATATGCTGTGAACGAATTCCGATCACGGCTAATATCGATAATACCCCGTGGTGATTTCTGTTGAAAGGTGTTATGTAATATTTTTTGTTCAAAGCCAAATTTGGTACTCAGATTTTGCGAAAAAACATATTCAAACTGTCCTTTCAGTCCAATATCGCTTATATCATTTTCTTCCTTCACATTGACATTGGTAAATGTAAATTCAGATGAAAAATTGCTCGCGGTAAACCAGATATTGGAGAAAAATCCGGGGTTAAAAACATGGGTCCAGCGCACACTGACTGTTGTATTACCCCAGGTATAATCCAGAGTTGGAGCGTCATCGGCTTCAGAATTAAAATTATATTTCAAAAAATCTGTTCCGCTAAAAAAACTGAAGGAAAGTTTATTATCCGCATTGATGTCAAAATTAGCTTTGAGGTGACCGTCATAGAAATAATAATCCGGAATATCATCAATAAAAATTTTTGCTGTTTCGCCGATATAGGTTCGCCGGAATGAACCCGAGATAGATCCAATATTACCCAGCGGCATTTGCAATGTGGTCTTTGCCGAAAGTAAACTTATTTCAGCTGTCCCTTCGAATGATTTACGATTACCATCCAGATTGGTTACGTCAAGCACAGATGATAATCTGCCGCCGTAATCTGCTGTGAATCCCCCCTTGGATATTTTAACATCTTTGATGGCATCTGTATTGAAAGTAGAAAAAAGACCAAACGCGTGTTCCGGATTATAGACATCGGCGCCATCAATCAAATACAGGTTCTGATCAGAGGTACCTCCACGTACGTAAATATCAGAGGAAAAATCAGAGATGGGTAAAATTCCGGGTAAACTTTGCAATGTCCGCAGCAGATCTGTTTCGGCAATGGCCGGCATATTTTTTATTTCACGCGGAGAAATTTCAATTGTCGATATTTTTTGGCGAAATAGCTTGACTGCGATACGAACGGAATCTGCAGTCACTGTAACAACATCGGTTTCCAGGAGAGCCGGTTGCAGGACAATATTCAATCTTATTGACCGGCTCTGAGTTATGCTGATTTGCTTGCGATACTCTATAAAACCGACGTAGCTACAAATTATATTAAAATTACCGGATGGTAATCCGGAAATGACGTAATACCCGGAATGATTTGTGACCGCCCCATAATTATATTCTTCAAAATAGATGTTTGCACCAATTAAGGATTCACCACTGGAATTATCAAAAACAAAACCACTGATACTTGCTTCCTGGGCTAATGCACAGGGCAAATTAATCATCAATATAAAAAATGTGATTGAAATTCTTACTTGCAAATGATGCTCCAGCTTTTCAACATCCAATATCCAACACTCAAATCCAATTTCCAATGGTAAGACAACCTATACAGCATAATCAATCAAACGCTATTGAAAATCACTGAGTTGTACCTGGGAACACACATGTATGAAATATTCCTGCCATCGGTTACTAATAATTACCATTCATCCATTAAATCTAACCATCCGGCAAATTGTACTTAGATCATTTTATAAATTAAAGTATATTATTTTACCATTTATTTAATATATTCTCGATATACATTTCAAGGATCAATTTATGGATATTTTAAATAGAATAGCACAAATTAATTGGCTAAGATC
>CAYULK010000158.1:0-7670 GCA_964445625.1 uncultured Calditrichota bacterium | reverse complement strand
CATTGCCTTTTCAGCAGAACTGGATTGATGTTGTGTTTCAAAATGTATTTTTTTGTCTCCCAATTTGTACAATTTCTGAAACTAAATGTTCCCATAAATTTTCAATGTGCTTGCGTGATATTTATGTTATGTTTTCACTTTAAAATGCGAAAAAACCAAAATTGTCATCCTGTCCAAAGGACTCCTTCGGAGAATTTAGTTCAGGAACTCTTGTTTTTATTGAACTTACAGATTCCGACCCGCCTATATTTGTGCCATATGGCAAAAGGTATTGTATTATGCTTATATTTGGTTTAGAAACAGGAGCATGGAAGGAAGGCGGCGTGACGAATATCCCGTTTTTATTGTGAACTCATGTTATAATTTAAGAATAATGTTTTTTGTTTGCTTTACCCCAGGATTAATCCTGGGGTAAATGGATATGTATTTTTTCGCAATAGCAATTTCAAACAATATCCAGTATTTTTATTAAAGTCAGGATCAGTTTGTGGGATATTTTTCTCGGTGTTCTCAGTGGTTATTTTTTTATTTTTTGTTTACTATCAATTATGTAGATTTAAATTATTTAAGAGGAGAAATGGAGGAGATACAATGTCGGCTGATAATTCGCTTACACTGGCAGAAGATCGTTATCTGGGTTCAAATGCAGAAGAACGTAAAATAGCACGTGAATTATTTGATATCGTAAAAGATCTGCCATTGATCTGCCCGCACGGCCATGTGGACCCGAAAATCTTTGCTGAAAATAAACCATTTCCGGATCCGGCCGAGCTGTTAATCATACCGGATCACTATGTTTTCCGAATGCTGTATTCACAAGGGGTCGATCTTGAATCGCTGGGTGTGCCGCGGGTCGATGGTGGAAAAACAGAAAAAGATCATAGAAAAATCTGGCAAATATTTGCCGATCATTTTTATCTGTTCCGGGGTACACCGACCGGAATGTGGCTCAATCATGAACTTCATGATGTTCTTGGTGTGAAAAAGCAGCTCAATTCCCACACGGCTATGGAAATATATGACCAGATTGAAGCAGAATTGCAGAAACCGGAAAATTATCCGCGAGCCATGTTTGATCACTTTAATATAGAAGTTTTGAGCACAACGGATTCTCCGACTGATAAATTAATTCATCATAAAAAAATACAGGAAAGTGATTGGAATGGTAAAATAGTGCCGGCATTCCGCCCTGATAATGTTACCAATTTGTTGTTTCCGGATTGGAAGGCGCAGATTAATCGCCTGAATATCATGTCCGGATATGAATGCAATAATTATAGTAATTTCATAAAAGCTCTTGAGACTCAGCGCGTGTTTTTTAAATCCATGGGCTGCACGTCAACAGATCATGGTGTGAATTCACCATTCACAGTTGAAATCAGCCACAGGGATGCAGAAAAATTATATCAGAAGGGAATGGCCGGAAAAGTGACGCAAGAAGATGCAAATATTTTTACCGGGCACATGTTGCTGGAAATGGCAAGAATGGCTGTTGAGGATGGTCTGACTATGCAGATACATGCCGGTTCCTGGCGCAATTATAATCCGGTTGTTTTTAAAAAATTTGGCGCGGATAAGGGCTGTGATATACCGGTAGCGAATGACTATGTGCATAATCTCAAACCGCTACTTGACAAATACGGTAACGAGAAGAATCTGACATTAATTCTATTCACGCTCGATGAATCGAATTATTCCCGTGAACTGGCGCCTCTGGCCGGCCATTATCCGGCACTGCGACTTGGGCCTTCGTGGTGGTTTCATGACAGCCGCGAAGGAATGCTGCGTTTCCGGCGCAGTGTGACTGAAACTGCCGGATTTTATAATACGGTAGGATTTATTGATGACACGCGGGCCTTTGCATCAATTCCGGCGCGGCATGACCTTGCCCGGCGCATTGACAGCCGATACCTCGCAGAGTTGGTCCTGGACGGTGTTTTAAATATGGATGAGGCCGGGGTGATTAACAAAGATCTGGCATATAATCTGGCCAAACAAAATTACAAACTATGAAATTAAGCCACAAAGTCTCGAAGACTCTAAGAATTTGATAAAAGTACATTAGTACCTGAGTCCCTAAGTATTTAATTTCACAATTATGATGACATAGAATTTTGACATGAGTTACAAGATGAACAGGACAATATTTATCTTGTTCATCCTGGAGACCGGTTCCAAAATTATGAAGCGTATTCGATATAAAGAGTTACATCATATCCTTAAACAGATATTGATCAAGTATCAATTTAGTGCACAGCGTGCAGATTTATCTGCCCGGTTATTTGCTGAAACAAGCCTGGATGGCATCGCATCGCATGGTTTAAACAGATTTCCAACCTATATCCGGGGCATACAACGCGGGTATATAAAACCGGATACTATTGCCGAATGCAGGGAAGGTAGTGGAAATCCTGAACGCTGGGACGGGAATCTGGGCCCGGGTAATCTCAATGCTTATTTCTGTATGGAACGGGCAATTGAAATAGCAAAGAAGCAGGGTATTGGATGTGTGGCATTAAAAAACACAAATCACTGGTTACGAGGTGGTACTTACGGGTGGCAGGCAGCAGATGCAAACTGTATTGGCATATGCTGGACCAACACCAAGCCAAATTTGCCACCATGGGGCGCTAATGAGGTCAGGTTGGGAAATAATCCTTTTGTCCTGGCGGTACCGCGCCAAAAAGGTCACATCGTATTGGATATGGCTCTATCATTATTTTCTTATGGTAAGCTGGAATCATATCGCCTGAATGGCCAACAATTGCCAATGGAGGGTGGTTATGACAAATGCGGAAATCTGACCAGGGATCCTGTCGCAATTGAACAAACTGAACGTCTTTTACCAATTGGTTTCTGGAAAGGTTCCGGATTATCATTTATGCTTGACATCATTGCTACACTTCTTTCTCAGGGCAATGCAGTTCATGAAATTGGGAGTAGAAATCATGAATATAATTTATCTCAGATTTTTATTGCGGTTGATATTGCAGCGAATAACACGGTAGATTCAGAACAAATCATCAATTCTATTTTGGATTATACTAAATCAGCCGGGACTGATTTTCCTGATCAAAAAATTTTCTATCCCGGTGAACAGACATTAATCAGACGCCGGGAAAATATAAGAGCAGGTATTCCGGTGGAGGAGCTTTATTGGCGGCAAATCCTGGATATGTTATCATGACCGATCTGCTCATGGTCGGAGGGGATCAAGGGGGTTGTTGTAAGAGGCAAAAAAGCACAATGTTTAAAAGTCCCTTAGTCCCTGGGGGATTCAGGCACGTAGATACAAAAAATAAGTAGAGTCCACCCATGTCTGACAAGGTTATATATGGCCGCCATTATGTAACGCAAAAAGCAATTGCCGTACATATATGTGGTCAAATAATAGAAAAAATTGAATATATAGATGATGATAAGAGAGATCCTGGTTTATTTATTGCACCGGGCCTGGTTGATTTACAGGTGAACGGATACCATGGTGTCGATTTTTCATCACTTGATATAACGGTCGAAGAAGTGGTTAAATTGACCCGAAACTTATGGCAAACAGGTGTGACCTCATTTTTTCCTACAATAATCAGTAGTGCACCGGATGTATACCGGCACACACTGACAGTACTGCGCGATGCAATAAGCCATCCTGATATAAGAGGCGCCATAACCGGAATCCATATGGAAGGGCCATTTCTTTCAACATTGTATGGATATCGCGGAGCTCATGATCTGAAATGGATCAAGATACCTGATTGGAACGAATTTCATAAATTCTGTCTGATCAGTGGAAATCAAATCAGTCTGGTAACACTTGCCCCCGAATTACCCGGTGCACCGGATTTTATAGCAAAATGTATTGAGAATGGTATATCAGTGGCGATTGGTCATCATTCTGCAAAAAATGAACAAATAAACACGGCAGTAGAGCAAGGTGCTGTTCTGTCCACTCATCTGGGAAATGCCTGTGCTAATCTGATTAACCGGCACGATAATATTCTGTGGCCGCAACTGGCAGACGATCGTTTGTATGCAAGTATCATAATGGATGGTTTTCATTTAAATCGTGATGAAGCGATTGTATTTTTCAGAGCGAAGGGTCCCGATAAGATCATTCTTATATCAGATATCACAAAATTTGCGGGTTTATCTCCGGGGGAATATAAATGGCATGATACAAAGGTTACTGTGTCTGAGAATGGGAAAATATACCAATCAAATCAGGATATATTAGCCGGCGCCGGCAAAGCATTATCAGATGGAATAACAAATCTTACTAACTTTACCGGTTGTACCATGGCACAGGCGATAAATGCAGCCGGTGTAAATCCGGCTCATCTCATGCAACTAAATGACCGTGGTGAACTTGTTCCCGGTAAAAGGGCCGATATCATTATATTAAGGATATTGGGACCTGAACTTGAAGTTGTGCAAACTTTAGTTGCGGGGGAAACAGTATTTGATCGTTGAATGAATTTAGATTTCATAGTAAGGAAAAATTTAAATGATAGGTAGAAAAAATCAATTACGTATTGGAATTGCCGGCTGTGGTCTGATTGCTGATATACATGCTGCGGCAATAGCAGCTGGGCAAAACTGTCAGCTAGTTGCCGCCTATAGCAGATCTCAGGAAAAAGTAGATAATTTTAGCAGAAAATATCACATTACCGGCTATACAGACTGGGATGAATTCATTTCAAATCCGGAAATGGATGCTGTTTCGATTTGTACTGCAAGCGGGACTCATCTTGACTATGGTAAAATGGCAGCAGATGCAGGAAAACATGTCATTATTGAAAAACCTATTGAAGTAAATCTTCAGCGTGCCGGAGAGCTTGTCACGTATTGTACTGAAAAGAAGGTCTCCTTAGCTGTGATCTATCAGAGCCGCTTTTATGCAGATATTATGACCGCACATGAAAAATTACAGGATAAATATCTCGGGGATATATTTCTGGCTGATGTACGAGTAAAATGGTATCGCAGTCAGGAATATTATGACAGTGCAGCCTGGCGTGGTACTAAAGAGTTGGATGGCGGTGGTGTACTGATAAATCAGGCGATTCATACCATAGATTTACTTTACTGGTTCATGGGAAAAGTTAATAAAGTTACAGCCCACGCTATGACCAGAACACATGATGGTATTGAAGGTGAAGATAACGCAGTCGCTATTCTGGAATTTGAGAATGGGGCACTTGCTACTCTGAATGCCTCAACATCGGTGATTCCGGCTCAATCGCGAAAAATTGAATTGCATGGTACTACCGGGACAATGATCCTGGAGGGAGATTTATTTTCCTGGTTACAAAAAGATGATGTCCGGAAGGAAGTAAGGAAGGCATTACCAAAAGGGGCCGATTCTCCGCTACAAAATTTCCCTATAGAGCCGCACCGTGATCAGTTTAATGCCATTGCCCAGGCTATTTTTAAAGGTAAACAACCGCCGGTATCCGGTGCCGAGAGTATGCAATCCCTGGCAATCGTGCAGGCAGTATATGAATCTGTACGCTTACAAAAAACAATATTAATTAACTCATTATTTTAAAATCAGGAGGTTTGGTATGAAGGTTTATTTATATGTATTGGTTGTTCTCGTTAGTTTAATGATTATCTCCTGTGACACCTCAAAGGAAATTAGTATTACGGTTAAAAATAATACCCATCTTTTACTTGAGGATGCCCTGATTGAGATACCTGTGGCCGATCTTAAGGCGAAATCTGTTGATTTTAATGAAAAGGCTGTACAGGTATCTCATAATGATAAGGAAATTCCATATCAATTGGATGATCGTGATCTCGATGGGCAACCGGATATGCTGGTTCTGGTTATGGATCTTCAGCCGGATGAGGAAGCGAAGATTACTGTTATCACTTCACAAAATGTGGAAATTAAACAATTGTTTACAAAAAGGACCCAGGCGGAAGTCTCTCATAAAGTGGGTGGAAAATTTGCAGATAAAATATATATTGGTGGTGATTTTAAAAATGTCTCCTTTGTCAGGGTTCCTGATGAGCATACCGATCATGATACTTATTTTCGCTATGAAGGTCCGGGTTGGGAGTCTGACAGGGTCGGTTACCGCTTTTATCTTGACTGGCGCAACGCGACAGATATATTTGGTAAAAAAACCACAGACATGGTTCTGCAAAATGTCGGTCAGGATGGATTTGATTCCTATCATGAAATGGCTGACTGGGGAGTGGATGTTCTAAAGGTCGGTTCTACCCTGGGTCTCGGTTCGATTGGTACATGGCAAGATGATAAAGTGTATATGGTATCGAAAACAGATAGTATCACCTGTGCTATTATAGCGAATGGTCCTGTTTTCTCTCTGATTGAAACCAGTTATTATGGTTGGGTTGCCGGAGACGGTAAATATGATTTACTCTCGCAATTATCGATTGCGGCCGGAGATCGTAAAACCCGGCACGATATTGAATTAAGAGGCGAGGCAGCAAATATTTGCACGGGTCTGGTCAAGCATGACAAAGCCCGATTGATGGAATCAGATGCGGATGGTGAATGGCAATACCTGGCAACCTATGGTGCTCAAAGCCTTGCCGGTGATGATGATCAACTGGGTATGGCGGTTCTTTATAAAAAATCAGATCTTATTGAGAGAGTCGATGACGGACAAAGCCACATTGTAGTTTTAAAACCGGAAGAAGGAAAACTGAAGTATTATTTTCTTGCGGCGTGGGAGCAAGAGCCGGAAGGCATAAAGGATTTTGCTCAATTTCGTGAATATCTTGAAAGGGAAATCCTAAAATTAAATAAACCAATCTCACTTACTCAATGAGTCTACCAGGAATGAGTTATCGGCAAAATGATGAGTATCTATTATAAATTTCAACTCCTGTTACTGTCCTGCTTCTTGATAGCCTGTCATCCTCAGAAGAAAGATGAAACCAATATTGTTTATCCCAGGCTGTTATCCAAACATATCTCATTGCAGTATCCCCCTGAAGCATTTGACAATAGAATTGAAGGATTAGTTATACTGCATGTTCTTGTAGACAAACAAGGTATGATAGCCCGGGCACGAATATATCAGTCTTCCGGATCGGATTTGCTGGATCAATCTGCTCTGGAGATGATTAAAAATGCGGAATTTGAACCCGGGGTAGTTGATGGAGAGATACGCGAACTATGGATAAAACAACCGGTTGACTTTCGCCTGGATAAAAAAGAATTATCATGGTTTGTGATATCTGAATGGCGTAAAACAGCTTTAATGCTTCTTGCAGAAATTTATAGTGACAGCACAGAATTGTATTCGGGTAAATTGAAAAATTTGTTTTATAAATATCAGTTTATGGTGCATGGCTGTACGGAATACCGCTCGCTAAATGCAAATAGAAGCATACTTGCAGTGGTGAACAAACCACTCTCCGAAAAATGGAAGGAATTTGAGGATTTATGGCCATTGGGATTTATTCTGTATCAGGACTATATGGTTAGGTTTCCGGAGAGTTATTATGCAAAAATATCCGCAGATGAATTGGTTTATTATCTTGAGAAGGAAATCTCAATCCTTGAGCAGATCAACCATAAGGATATGCAAAAAACAAGATTATTAGTATTATTATCTGAGAATTTGAGAAAACTATCTGAGTAATAGTTCAGCCCACCAAATACACGAACGGCCACTAAAAATATATAAATTAAT
>CAYULK010000157.1:0-7738 GCA_964445625.1 uncultured Calditrichota bacterium | reverse complement strand
GGTATTTTAAAATTATCCCGGCAACCGGTTGAATCTTTGAGTGCCGGTGAAGTCGGGTATCTGATTTCAGGCGCCAAGGATGTTCATGAAACAAAAGTTGGCGATACAATAACACTTGCCGCACAACCAGCCGATAAACCGTTAATTAAATACAAAGAAATTCATCCAATGGTTTACAGTGGAATTTTTCCTGTGGATAGTGATGATTTTGAACAGTTACGTGAGTCACTGGCTAAACTATACCTGAATGACAGTTCACTGGTATTTGAACCGGAAACATCCAAAGCTCTCGGATTCGGTTTTCGCTGTGGATTTCTTGGATTATTACATATGGAGATCATTCAGGAACGTCTGGAAAGAGAATATAAGGTCAGTATAATTAATACGGTTCCAAACGTGGTTTATCATGTTTATCTGAGCACCGGAGATATGATTGAAATTGATAATCCCACAAAACTTCCCCCTGCCGGGCAATATGATAAAATTGAAGAGCCATATATTTCTGCACAGATAATTACCCCCACGGATTATATCGGTAATATGATGAAACTGGCACGTGAACGCCGTGGCGTATTTATAAACACAAGCTATCTGGATACCAATCGGGTAGATATGCACTTTAAGTTTCCACTGGCTGATGTGATATTCGACTTTTTTGATAAGCTCAAGTCTGTTTCGCGCGGTTATGCATCTTTTGATTATGAGCTTGATGGATACCAGGAATCTGATCTGATCAAACTGGATATATTAATCAACGGCGAACCGGTCGATGCTTTATCAACCATTGTGCATCGTGATAAGGCCTTTGACTGGGGCAACAGATTATGCCGGAAATTAAAGGAATTGATTCCCAGACAATTGTTCGAGGTTGCGATCCAGGCGGCGATTGGCAGCAAGGTAATTGCCAGAACAAGTGTCAAAGCATTACGTAAAAACGTACTGGCAAAATGTTATGGCGGCGATGTCACCCGGAAACGCAAATTGCTCGAAAAACAAAAAGCAGGTAAAAAAAGAATGAAACAGGTGGGCAGCATTGAAATACCCCAGGAGGCATTTCTGGCTATATTATCAATGGAAAAGACGGATTAAATTGGAACTTTTAATCGTTTTTCCACGTTACAAAAACCACCTGTTACGAGAATAAATATGATGAATATTAGTCTGGTTAATTCATAAATATATGCCACCAAGTTAGAATAGTAAGATGAAAATAATGCGTTAATATGGAGGTCTGGTGAGTAAGGGAAAACAGGTTCAGGAAAAGAAAAACAGTGATTTTTTTGAAGGATTATTTATTGCACTTATTGCTGCGTTAATCATCCGCCAATTCATTGTGCAGGCATATCGTATTCCAACTCCGTCAATGGAAGATACGCTGCTTGTCGGTGACTTTTTACTGGTAAACAAATATTCATATGGTATGCGAACCCCTGACTGGCTTGGTATCCCATACACTGATATTGGATTTAATATTCCCTGGGTAAGAATTCCCGGCTTTAAGGAACCGGAACAGGATGATGTTGTCATCTTCAGGTATCCTCTTAATCAAAGCCAGGATTATATTAAGCGCTGTATTGCCACAGGAGGTCAGTCACTCGAAATTATTGACAAACAGGTCTTTGTTGACGGTGTTGAATTTCCAAAACCTCCGTATGCAAAGTTTTTAGATCACAACCGGATATTCGACCGCAAACAGGGATCGATATATTTTCGCACTTTCCAGAACAATAAATATGGAAGCCGGGATAATTTTGGGCCGATTACTATCCCGAAAGACAGTTATTTCATGATGGGAGATAACCGGGATAATAGTTCGGATAGCCGTGTTTGGGGCTTTGTTAATACGAAACATATCGTTGGTCAGGCATTGATTATTTATCTTTCGTGGGATGGAGATTTTAATCTATCTGATATATTTTTATTCTTCAATAAAGTAAGATTTGGCCGCATTGCTAATGTAATTCGTTAATCTTTTTATGAATATTACCAATTATCCCGGTATTTATATTCATATCCCTTTTTGCCTGGCAAAATGCGGATATTGTGATTTTTACTTTGAAACCACACTGGATCTCAAACAACAATTTCTTGATGCCCTTGCGACTGAAATTCAATATTACAGGAAGATGATCTCCGGAGAATATAGATTTGACACACTTTATATCGGAGGTGGTACTCCATCCGTACTTGAAGCTGATGAACTGGATAAAATTCTACACAACATAATGAATGCTTTTACATTTGAGACTGATTCTGAAATAACCCTGGAAATTAATCCCGATACAGTTGACCCGGCAAAATTGCATAAATTCTACCGGTCAGGTTTTACCCGCATGAGTATCGGAGTTCAGAGCTTTACAGATAGCGAATTACAAATACTTGACCGAATTCATACTTCGGAACAAGCTAAAAGCAGTATTCTTGATGCCCGGGAAGCTGGTTTTGACAGTATCAGCATTGATTTAATAAATGGCCTGCCAAATCAGACAATTCAACAATGGCTGTTTTCATTGGAATCAATCATCCCGTTTTCACCTGAACATATTTCTGTCTATAATCTTATCTATGAAAAAAACACGGCATTTTATCAAAAACCGACTTCCGGAGATTTCGCAAAGCATGATAATGAGTCGGAGGCATTATTCTTTATCAGAACTAACGCATTTCTGACACAGGCGGGATATAAACATTATGAAATATCAAATTATGCGAATTCAGAGCTGAATGTTTCACGACATAATTATAAATACTGGAATCATACACCATATCTTGCATTTGGTCCTTCAGCACATTCGTTCTGGAATAATATACGTTGGGGCAATGTTCGTTCCATAAAAAAATACATAGCAATGATTGAAAATGGGCAAATGCCGGTCGATTTTGAGGAACAGATTAACAATGATAAATTAATAGACGAATTTATTATGTTGCAGTTACGTACGTCTGGCGGCATAAATCTGAATGATTATTCCAAAACCTTTAATAAAAATTTTAAACATGTTTATGCATCTGTAGTTGAGAATTTGATTAAAGATAATTTTGCTGTGATCGAGAATAATCATTTTAAATTAACACTAAAAGGTTTACTTGTTTGTGATGAAATATCTCCCATGTTTTCAGTTTAACAAGATTTGGATAATTTATTTTTTCTTTGGTATGGCTTTGTTTTTTACCGGAAAAGCAAATGCCCAATCTCAGTACCTGAATATTGCTAAATCCTTAGAAAGACAGCATGAATATGAACCGGCGCTTGTAGTCTATCTGCAGGTTTACAGTACCAATAAAAATGATATCAATGTTATCAGGGGGATAAAAAACTGCTATCAGGGCTTACAGCAATATGATAAATTGATCAATTTTCTACAAAGTGCCCGCCGGATTACTCCGAAGAATCTGTATATTCCCAGTTATTTAGCTGAAGCCTATTTTCAGATCAACGAGCGGGATCAGGCCATGCGCTTATGGAAAAATCATCTGAATAATCACCCTAAAGATATTGCTGTCTACCGCTTAGTGGCATCATCTATGGTCGCCCTGCGTATGTTTGATGATGCAATCGAAGTATACGAATTGGCCATGGCTAATATCGGATCTCAATTTAATTTGCATTTAGATATTGTCAACCTTAGTAAAATCCAGTTAAAATATGGAGAAGCTACTTATCACTTACTGCAATACTATATGCATAGTCCGAAACAATTCAATTATATCCAGAGGCAAATTTTAAATCTGGCAGATGAAAAAGATCAATTACCAAAAATTATCAAAGTCATAGACCAATATGCAGAAACTTATCCGGAATTGATTCAGATCCGGGAGATACAGGCTAATTTACATATAAAAGAAAAGAATTTTGAATCCGCTTTTGAAATATATCAGCGATTAGAGAACGATAAATCCAGAGGCAGTTATCTGGTTAAGTTTGCCAATGCTGCCAAAGACAATCATGCGGTTGAATATACACTAAAAGCGTATCAGGTCATTCTGGAAAGATACCCTGACTCTCCATTTGCCGGTAATGCACCGGTTAATATCGCTCAGGCTCACAAGCTGCTGGCCTATCAAAGAAGAGAGGCGGGCCGGTTTGAATCGGCCGGAACAGAGATTCAAAAAGCTATACGCATATATGATAGCCTGGCTGTTCACGCAGCCAAACCCAATCAACAAATCGACAGCTATAATCAGCTCGGGGGTATTTACACTCGGTATTATTATGACCTGGACAAATCAATTTATTATTATAAAAAATATATCGGTTTTGAGCGTAAAGGTGTGCAAAGAGATGGTGTGTTGATTAAACTAGGTGATGTCTATCTTAAGAAAAATCTTTTATCTGAAGCTGACAAAACATATGCTATGGTTACAAGAAAAGAATATGCACCTCTGGCTTCATTTAAAAGAGCAGAAATCATGTACTTTAAAGGTCAGTTCAAAGAGGCACTAAACAATATTGACGCCCTGCAAAAATCCGTATCAATACAAGACGGCCTTTATAATGACATCCTAGAAAGAAAACAATTACTTGAGTCCTTTGTACAGGATTCCAGATCTTTACAACAGTTTAGTCAGGCTGAATTACTAATCTATCAACAAAAAAAATCTGAAGCTGCTGAGATTCTTTCACTTCTCGCCCGGTCAGGGAAAAAAATCAGTACAATCGCAGGCCGCATGGGTGGCAAACTATACTTAGATTTAGATCAGCCGGAAGAATCGAGAAATCTGCTGCAATATCTCAGAGAGAAATATCCGGATGATATACATGGGGATGAAATTTTGTTTTATCTGGCCCGAACCGAAGAATATCTGGGTGAACATAATCGCGCGCTGGATCTCTATACTGAGATACTCACCAAATATTCAACCAGTTTATATCTCAGTGCAGCCAGGGAACAAGCAAGACGAATAACTAAACAATTAAATAAGGAAGAAATTTGAAACTTATAAAGCAGATTTTATTATTTGTTTTTTCTACGGTGATTGTGAGCCATGCACAGTTCATATTAATTCCAATGGATCTCAAACAGAACAATCACTTAAAGGCATATGGGATTGCGTACTGGATTTTAACCTATGATACAAATGTTGAATGGCTGCTAAATTATCGTGGCGGTTCATTTCTTTTTAGCGATTCACCCCGTTTTGAACAGGAATGCCGGTTACGTGGAGTTTATTACGAAAAAGTGACCGGAGCGAATGTCACTTCTATGTATGCGGCCATTGAAGATGGAAATATGGAGCGAATTCTGCTGGAAAAAGCGCCTAAAATTGCGGTTTATACACCACCAAACTCCCAACCCTGGGATGATGCCGTCACAATGGTTCTTGATTACTCAGAAATTTCTTATGATGAGATTTATGACAAAGAAGTGCTGAGCGGGGTTTTCAACAAATATGATTGGCTGCATTTACATCATGAAGATTTTACCGGTCAATATGGCAAATTCTGGGCCAGTTTTAAAAACCAACCCTGGTATATTTCCCAACAAATTCAGTATGAAAATCTGGCAAAGGAGCTTGGCTACAATAAAGTAAGTGAGGAAAAAAACGTTGTTGCCCGTGAAATTAAAAAATTTGTAGATGCCGGCGGATTTTTATTTGCTATGTGTTCCGCCAGCGATGCGCTTGACATTTCATTGGCCGCTGAAGGCGTTGATATTGTGGATATTCCATTTGACAATGACCCTCCGGAGCCCAATTGTCAGGACAAACTGGATTTCAGCAAAACCCTTGCTTTTACTGATTTTCAACTATACACAAATCCGGGAATATATGAATTCAGTAATATTGATGTCCCTCCGAGCCACCTCCCGCGATTACGCGACGCTGCGACTGATTATTTTACCCTGTTTGAATTTTCGGCTAAATATGATCCGGTACCAACGATGCTTACGCAAAATCATGTCAATGTAGTTAAAGGATTTATGGGGCAGACCACAATGTTTCGGGAAGAAAAGATAAAGCCATCAATCACAATTATGGGTAAAATTGAAAATTCAAATGAAGTGAAGTATATTCATGGTAATAGTGGTAAGGGAACATTTACTTTTTATGGTGGACATGATCCGGAGGATTACACACATAAGGTCGGTGATCCCCCAACGGATTTATCATTGCATGTAAATTCGCCCGGATACCGGTTGATTCTGAATAATATTTTATTCCCTGCCGCCAGAAAGAAAAAATTAAAGACATAATGGGAGTATTATGGATAAATTTTCAGTTCATACAACCGATCGCACAAGCATGCTGAATATTACAAACCAGATTAACGATATTATTAAAAAATCTGGGACTAAACACGGTCTGTGTTATATTTTTATTCCACACACAACTGCAGCGGTCACCATAAATGAAAGTGCCGATCCCGATGTAGTTACAGATATGGTAATGGAATTAAATAAAGTGATTCCCTTCCAGGACAGATATCTTCACAGTGAGGGAAATTCTGCAGCGCATATCAAAACCAGTCTTGTGGGAAGTTCAGAATGTGTTTTTATTGAGGGTGGCAGACTAATGCTTGGAACCTGGCAAGGCATATTTTTATGTGAATTTGACGGACCCCGAACACGACAGGTTTGGGTAAAAACTGTCTTAGCAGAATAAATACTTGTATAAAAAAAAGATAAAATTTAAATTGATTCAGTTTATCATTATCATGAGGCGAATATGCTTGAAAAAACAATAGAAGCTCTGATTGAAAAGATCAAGAATGAGGTTGTCACCGATCCCAATATGAACGAAATTCCGCTGGCGTACCTAATGACCCGGAACATTCCTGAATCCGTAAAACATTTTTTTGATCAGGAAGTTGAATTATGGATCAGAGAAGAAGAGGAAAAATTTGCGTCAAGTGACCGGTTTGATTACGATATGCCGGAAGTACGTATGCTTATCGACCAAATTTTCGATCATTTGAAACAAAATGCAAGATTTGACCTGAATAAATTTAATCAGTTGCTCGAGCGGGCAGTGAAGCTGGAGATGAATTATCTGATTGAGCCACACCGCACGCTAACCCAGTTTATCTTCAAGGACAGTGCAATTGTATCTACCATCGATGTATATGATACGCTAAAATATTTCTTCCGATATGAATATTATAAAGATGCTATATCTGAATATTTCAACACCAAATACCTATATGAAATATCACAGGATCAGTTTCATGACCTGATTGCCCAGATCGACCAAAAGGTGTTTAGTGAAAATACATTTGAGATTACCCTGAAAACGATAAAAACCATTACCAACTTTATCAATGAATCATCCGATGATGAGATCGATCGCCTGGACTTAGAAGTTTTAAGTCATGTCTTTAAGGATCGGGATCTGAAAACGTATAGCGACTTGATAGACCAGCTAAAGGATCAGGAGCATCTGACGTTAGCTGAACTGGAGACGATTCTGCAGGAAGAAAGTATTTCAACACTTAAAGCGGAACAGGAAACTGTCGAAACACCGATCTCTGAGGAAACCCAGCTTCATATGGAAGCAATACAGGATATTGAGGAAAGCAAACCAACGGTTGAGGTAGATAATATTGAGCTGGGAGAAATGGAAGCGCCGGAAGCCGAGGTTGAAGATGTTGAGGAAGAAGAACAGGAAGAGGAAGAAGAAACACAGGTAGTCACAGCACCCACCCAGAAACCTGGAAATGTGGCATCGGAAATGGCGGATTTTGTCGCAAGTCAAATCAGTACCGGTCAGCCGCTTGCCGACCTTAACCCCCTCATCCAGG